>NZ_JBSGZD010000020.1:0-56698 GCF_053610825.1 Streptomyces sp. NPDC054863
GCCTTCACACACACCTGCCTACAACGACCGCTTCAGGAAAGCGAGATCGTGCGCCATCAGCTGCTCCCGCACACCGCCGGGCGTCATGTGCGACACCCCGGGCAGCGTGAGCAGCTCGTGCTCCCGGCCCGCCCCGGTCAGCGCCTGGGACAGGCGGATGCTGTGCGTGGGGTGCACGTTGTCGTCGGCCAGTCCGTGCACCAGCAGCAGCGGACGGCTCAGCCCGGCGGCGTCGCCCCGCAGGCAGTCCGCCTCGTACACCTCGGGGTTCTCGGCGGGGAGCCCCAGATAGCGTTCCGTGTACGCGGTGTCGTACTCCCGGAAGTCGGTGGGCGGCGCACCCGCCACCGCGGTGTGGAACACGTCGGGTCGCCGCAGCACCGCGAGCGCCGCCAGATACCCGCCGTACGACCAGCCGCGCACCGCGACCCGCGAGAGGTCCAACTCCGGGTAGATGTCGCCCAGTTCGGTCAGGGCGGCGACCTGGTCGTCGAGGGTGGTGCGGGAGAAGTCCCGGTACATGGCGTGGGCGAACGCGGGCGAGACGTTCGAGGTGCCCCGGTTGTCGACCGTCACCACGGCGAACCCCTGGTCGGCCCACCACTGCCGGTGCTGCTGCGCCCTGGGGTCGCTGGTCACGGCCTGCGCGCCGGGACCGCCGTACACATCGAGGAGTACGGGGAGGCGCTCCCCGGCGACGTGCCCGCGCGGCAGCACCACCGAGGTCGGCAGCCGGTGCCCGGTGACCCGGGCGAAACGCGGTGCCACGGAGTAGGGCAACGGCTCGGAGAGGCTCCGCAGCGTCAACTCCCTCCCGTCCGTGGTGCGTACGGTGCGCAGGACCTGCTCGCCCGGGACGGCGGAGACGATCAGCAGCGCCCCGGACGACACGACGACGCCGTGCACCCCCGGGCCCTCGGTGAGCGGTCGCACCGCTCCGTTCTCCGGGTCCACCAGGACGACATGCTGGTCGGCGGGCTCGTCGAAGCTTGCCTCGACCACCAGGGAACCCTCGAACTCGCCTGCGAAGGAGCGGACCTGGAGGTCCGGTCCGGTGAGCAGCCGCCCGTCCGCGAGCAGCGCCTGCGCCGTGCCGTCCGCGGTCTCTCCCGGAGTGAGGAAGCGACCGTCCGACAACTGCACCGGTGTGCCCGCCACTTGCTCCACCCACAGCGGGTGCGCGGTCCGCGACAGCACCCGCGTGATGCCGGTCACCGGGTCGGCGGACAGCAGCAGCATCTCGCGCTGGAGCCGGTCCTGCACGGTCAGCCGGATCTCCGTGTCCGACTCCCAGCCGGCGTCGGTGACGTACGGGTACGCCGCGGTGTCCCACTCCAGGCGTACGCGCGCGTCCTCCTCCAGCACCCACAGCCGTACGTCCGCATTGGGGCCGCCCGCCTGCGGGTAGGCGAACTCGCCGCCGTGGTCCAGGCGGGGCAGCGCCGACTCGTCGACCCGGGCGGCCAGGAGCGCACGGCCGCCCGGCGCCCACCAGTGGCCGCGCGAACGGCCCAGTTCCTCCGCCGCCGCGAACTCGGCGATGCCCCAGCGGGCGCCGTCCCCGGGGGAGACCGGCGCCGATGTGCCCCGGTCGCACTCCGCGACGTACAGCCGGTCCTCGCAGACGTACGCGATGCGCGAGCCGTCCGCGTTCGGCCGGGGGTCGAAGACCGGTCCTGGTGCGGGGACCTCCTGCGGCTGCGGCTTGCCTTCCGGGTCCGTACCGACGAGGAACAGCCGGCCGTACAGCGCGAAGACGGCGCGGCGGCCGTCGCCGGAGAGCGCGTACGTGCCGATCCCGGCGGCGACGAGCCGGATCCGCTCCCGCAACTGCCGTTCCACCAGCGGGGGTTCACCGCCTTCCGGGGCCAGTGCGCGGCAGTCGGTGAGCTGCCGTTCCTCGCCGGTGGAGGTGTCCAGGACCCAGAGGTCGTCGTACGGGTCGGCGGGGCCGGCCGAGCGCAGGAAGAACAGCTGCCGGCCGCCGTCGGCGAACGCCGTGGCGCGCGGGGCGCCGTAGGAGAACCGTCCGGTGCGGGCGGAGAGGTCGAGGAAGGGGTCGCTGAGGGGTTCCAGAGGCATGAGGAGATCGTCTCCGGACCGGGTGCGGAGGTCAAGGTGTGGTATGTGAAATTGCACTGTGCTGGGTGGGTGGGTGGGGGCGGACGAGCCGGGGCGGGGCGGGTCCGGGTCCGGCTCCCGGCGGAGGCAAGCGAAGGGGCCGAGTGCGCCCGCACCCGGCCCCGTACCCGAACGTCCTACTTCCCCGCCACGTCCCCGAACGTCAGCCCGGTCCCGTTGAGGTCGGCCCGGATGCCCTCCGGCTCCACCTTGATCTCCCGCAGCCGCAGCTCTCCGGGCGTCTTCGGCAGCCGGAACGACATCGACAGCTTCTCCGACAGCTCCGGCGGACGCATCGCGAGCAGCGAGGCGATCATCTTCGGGTCGATGCCGACCTTCTGGAGCAGCCACGGATGGTCGATCACCACATCCACCAGGTTGAGGCCCATCAGCTGCTTGACGAACTGCGGCGACCCGGTCAGCCTGTTCAGCTCCGCCTCGCTGCTCAGCGCCTTCTGCACCCACTCCTTCGGCACGCCGAGCCGCTCCACCGCCGAGGGGACCGCCAGCAGCGCCTTGATCCGCTCACCCTGCCTGGCCAGTGCCGCCGCCGCCTCGGGGTGCAGTCGCAGCCCGGAGGTGGCGCGGTCCTTGCCCGGCCGGTACGTCACGATGCCGGGGAGGTCGAGGCGCATGTGGTCGATGGTGGTGGACACGGCCTGGTCGCCGTCGCGCTTGATGTGCGCCTCCGCGCCGATCAGCACCTTCGTACCGGCGATCGGGAGCTCGCCGCTGACCTTGATGCGGTCGTGGCCGTCCTTCTTGAACTTGGCCTGCGACGAGCCGAGTTCACGGTTCAGGTCGTCGAAGGAGAGCAGTACGTCGCCCTCCACGCTGCCGATGACGGCACCCTGGACCGACGACGGCAGACTGCCCACGATGCTGATGTCGCGGGCGGTCGCCCGCACCTCCGCGATGGACACCCGGTCGGCCGCGACGTCGGGCACGGCGACGTCGACCCGGTCCAGGCGCTTGTCGAAGACCTGGGTGAGGAACGGGAAGCCGTGGATCTTGACCTCGGGCGCCGTCGCCAGCTTCAGCGACTTCTTCAGCTGGTCCTCGGCCTTGTCCTGCGCGTACATCAGCGCGAACCGGTCCGCGAGCAGCAGGAACGCCACCACGACGACCCCGGTGACGGCCACCTTGAACACCACGGGAACGGCGCCGAAGCGGCTCCTGCCCCGGTGGTTCGGCGGCTGCCACTCGTCGTCCTCGTCGTCGTCCGACTTCAGGCCGAGACCGAGGAGCCCCTCGTCCGGCTCGTACGCCGCGTAGTCGGGTTCGGGCGGAGCGAGCCGGGCGAGTTCGTCGTACGGATTGCTGGGTCTGCTGGAACTGCTGGAATTGCTCAATTCATTCCGTATGTGGGGGGATTCGGGGTGGGGGTTCATGCGTGTGGGGGGTCGCATCGCGTCATCCCACCATGTGCACCACCCTCGAACGCAAGCTCGATGACCGGCTTCGCCATGTTTGGCGTATTTTGCTCCGCGGGGGAGCATTCCGGCCGACGGTTACGGTGGACGGGTGACCGCCGAAGAAGCACTCCGACCCCAGTCGCTGATGCTGACCTTCCTGGGTGACCAGGTGCTGGGCCGGGACGTGTGCGTGTACTCGGGCAGCGTCATCGAGCTGTTCGGGCGGGCGGGGGTGGGGGAGCAGGCCACCCGCTCCACGCTGACCCGGATGGCGGGCCGCGGGCTGCTGCGCAAGCAGCGCGAGGGCCGTCGCATGTACTTCGGGCTGACCGACAGGTCGCAGGAGATCCTCCGCGACGGCGACCGCCGGATCTGGCACACCGGCGCGGTCAACCGCGACTGGGACGGCACCTGGACCCTGCTCGGCTTCTCGCTCCCCGAGTCCTGGCAGCGGCAGCGGCACGACCTGCGCTCACGTCTCGCGTGGAGCGGATTCGGCCCGCTGTTCGGCGGACTGTGGATCGCGCCGGGGGAGGCCGACGTCGCGGCCCTCGTCGCGGAACTGGACCTGTCCTCGCGCGTGAAGGTCTTCCGGGCGCACGCCGACGCGGGCACCGACGTCGGCGCGATGATCGAGGAGGCCTGGCAGCTGCCCGAACTCGCCCGCCGCTACGAGGAGTTCCTGCGCCGCTGGCTGCCGCTTGAGCATGCAGACGCGGTGGCCGACGACGACGCGCTGGTGCTGCGGCTGCGGATGGCGACCGAATGGCTGCAGATCGTACGAGGCGATCCGCGGCTGCCGGTGAAGCACCTGCCGGACGACTGGCCGGCCGAGCAGGCCGAGAAGACGTTCCGTACCGTGCACACCCGGCTCGACGCACGGGCCCGGCGGTCGGCGGAACGTCTCCTCGATCTGGTGCCGGTACGGGGCGATGCTCCGGCTCAGTCGTAGAAACCGGCTCAGTCGTAGAAACCGGTTCACGCGCAGAACCGGGTCAGGCGTAGAACCTGGACACGCTCTCCAGTACGCAGGCGGGCTTGGCCCCGCCCTCGATCTCGATCGTGCCGCCCACGGTGAACTGCACCCCGCCCGCGATGTCCGTCACCTCAAGGAGCTTCGCGACCAGCCGCAGCCGGGAGCCTGCCGGGACGGGCGCGGGGAAACGCACCTTGTTCAGGCCGTAGTTGACCTTGGACGAGACGCCCTCGACCTCCAGCAGCTCGGTGAAGAGCGGGATGAAGAGGGAGAGCGTCAGATAGCCGTGCGCGATGGGCGCGCCGAACGGTCCTTCCTTCGCGCGCTCCGGGTCGGTGTGGATCCACTGGTGGTCCCCCGTCGCGTCCGCGAAGCCGTTGATCCGCTCCTGCGAGACGGTGATCCAGTCGCTGGCGCCGAGGGCGCTGCCCGCGAGCTGCTTGAGCGCGTCCAGGCTGTTGACTGTGGTCATGGATGAAAAGCCTTTCAAGTGAGGGGAGTTGGGCGGATCACGCGCCGTAGAGGGCGCGGACCCGGGGCTTGGCGAGCTTTCCGGAGCCGGTGCGGGGCAGCTCTTCCGCCACCACCACGGATTTCGGGATCTTGTACTTGGCGAGCCGCCCGCCGAGCGAGCGGAGGATCTCCTCGGGGCCTGCCGTCGCACCCTCCCGTACGACGACGACCGCGCGCGGCACCTCGCCCCACTGCGGGTCCGGGACGCCGATGACCGCACACTCGACGACATCGGGATGGGCCAGCAGCGCGTCCTCGACCTCGGCGGGAGACACGTTCTCGCCGCCGGAGACGATCATGTCCTTGAGGCGGTCGACGATGGTGACGAAGCCGTCCTCGTCGACCCTGGCCATGTCCCCGGTGCGGAACCACCCGTCGTGGAACGACTCCGCGCTCTCCGCCGGAAGCCCCCAGTAGCCGGGCATGACATGCGGCCCGCAGACCTGGATCTCACCGGTCTCGCCGACTCCGGCGGGCGCGAGGTCGGGGCCGACGACCGCGACGTCGCTGAAGAAGTGCGGCACGCCCGCCGAGCCCGCCTTCTCGACGGAGTGCTCCGCGTCGAGGAAGAGGGTGCCGGGCGAGGCCTCCGTCATGCCGTAACCCTGCTGGAAGTTGAGACCCCGCTCCTGGTACGTCCCGATCAGTCCGGTCGGCACCGGGGCGCCGCCGCAGTTCAGGTGCCGCATCGAGGAGAGGTCGGCGTCGGGCCAGCGGGGGTGGCGGGCCATCCGGTCGTACATGGTGGGCACGCCGAACATGAAGGTGATGCGGTGTTCCTCGATCAGGTCGAAGGTGGCGTCGGGGTCGAAGGACTCGACGAGGACGCAGGTGCCGCCCTTGAGGAGCACGGGCAGGGTCAGCATGTTCAGGGCGGCCGTGTGGAACAGGGGAGCGGAGACCAGGGCGCGCTCGTCCGAGCAGAGGTCCTGGTCGACGAGGACGTTGACCGCGTTCCAGACGAGGTTGGCGTGGGTGAGCATGGCGCCCTTGGGGCGGCCGGTGGTGCCCGAGGTGTACATGATGACGCAGACGTCGTCAGGGGAGACGGGCTCGTCCAACGGCGCGGTGGACGCGGCGGACATCGACTCCTCGTACTGCGGACCCACTTCGAGCAGGTCGGGGCCGCTTCCGGGCGCCTTGTCGGTGGCGTCGTACAGGCTGGGTGCGTGGACGAGGATCCTGGCGCCCGAGTCCGCGAGCTGGTAGGCGATCTCCGGCGCGGCCAGCCGGATGTTGAGCGGTACGAAGACCGCACCGAGGAGACCGGTGGCGAAGAGGGTCTCCAGGAAGGAGGGGTGATTGGGGCCGAGATAGGCGACCCGGTCGCCGCGCCGTACGCCGCGCGCGTGCAGGACGTGCGCCAGGCGGGTGGTGCGGTCGTGGAGGTCGGCGTAGCTGAACGCGGTGTGCTGTCCGGGGAGTTGCCCGGGCCGTGGGTGGATCAGTGCGGTGCGGTGCGGGGTCTTGCGGGCACGGCGTGCGGGCCAGGACCCGATTCCCTCGTTGCGCATCGGTGCGTCCCCTTCCTTGGGTTCACTGGCTGGAGCACTGGGGCTGCGGCGCGGGGCTGCGGCACTGCCTTCACCGGCCGAGGCCGAGCAGCCGGGCGGCGTTCTCCTTCAGGATCTTCGGCCGGACCTCGTCCTTGACGGCCAGCTTGTCGAAGTCGGCGAGCCAGCGGTCCGGGGTGAGGACCGGATAGTCGGAGCCGAAGAGGACCTTGTCCTTGAGGAGGGTGTTGGCGTACTGGACGAGCTGCGGCGGGAAGTACTTCGGCGACCAGCCGGACAGGTCGATGTGGACGCCCGGTTTGTGGGTGGCGACCGCGAGGGCCTCGTCCTGCCAGGGGAAGGAGGGGTGGGCGAGGATGATCTTCAGATGCGGGAAGTCGGCGGCCACGTCGTCGACGTACATCGGGTTGGAGTACTTCAGCCGAATGCCTCCGCCGCCCGGCACCCCGGCGCCGATGCCGGTCTGCCCGGTGTGGAAGAGCGCGACGGCACCGGCCTCCTCGATCACCTGGTACAGCTCGTAGGCGATGCGGTCGTTGGGGAAGAAGCCCTGGATGTTCGGGTGGAACTTGAAGCCCTTCACGCCGTACTCCTCCACGAGCCGACGTGCCTGCCGCACACCCGCCCGGCCCCGGAAGGGGTCGATCGAGGCGAACGGAATGAGCACGTCCGGATGGGCGGCGGCGGCTTCGGCCACCTCCTCGTTGGGGACGGGCTCGGTGCCGGTGGCGTGCTCGGCGTCCACGGTGAAGACCACCGCGGCCATCCGCCGCTCCCGGTAGTACGCGGCGATCTCGGGCAGCGTCGGCTTCCGGTTGCGGCCCTCGACCTTGAAGTACGCGCTGGACGCGTCGGCCAGGTCGTCGCCGAGGGAGGCGTTGCCCCGGGCGGAGACCTCGGCGTGGGTGTGGACGTCGATGGCGACGAGGTCGTCGACGTTCATGGCGTGCGCTGCGGGTGCGCCGGTCATGCGGTTCACGCCTCCGGGGTCGACGGGACCTTGGGGGCGGGGATGCCCACCGACTGCGGCTCACTGCCCACCGACGTGTGCCAGGACTCGGCGATCGTCTCCGGGCTCCAGCCGCCGTCCGCGTACGCCACCGCCACCTCCTGCGGGTGCGACCACAGCGCCAGCTTGTCGCCGCCGATGCCGATGCACTGTCCGGTGACCCCGCGCGCGGCTTCCGACGCGAGGAAGGGGACGAGCGCCGCGCAGTCCTCGGCGGTGCCGAATCCCTCGCCCTTGCGCAGGAAGCCGGGCAGCGGCTCGCCGCCGCGCAGTGCCGCCACGTACGGGGCGAACGCCGGGACGGTCTCCGTCATCGCGGTCGCCGCCACCGGCACGATCGCGTTGACGGTGATGTTCGCGCGGCCCAGCTCCATCGACCAGGTGCGGGCCATCGCCGCGATGCCGGCCTTGGCCGCCGCGTAGTTGGTCTGCCCGAAGTTGCCGCGCTGCCCGGCGGGGGAGCCGACCAGGATCAGGCTGCCGCCCTCGCCCTGCTCCCGCATCCGCACCGCAGCGGCCCGGGCGCAGGTGAACGTACCGCGCAGATGCACGCCGATGACGGTGTCGAAGTCCTCGTCGGACATCTTCCACAGCACCTTGTCGCGCAGCACGCCCGCGTTGGTGACCAGGATGTCGAGGCGCCCGAACTCGGCGACCGCCCGCGCGACCAGACGGTCCGCGGCCTCCGTCGTCCCCACGGCGACTGCCTCTGCGACCGCGCTGCCGCCCGCCTCGCGGATGCTCTTCGCGGCCTGCTCGGCCACCGCCTCGTCGAGGTCGTTGACGACGACGGACGCACCGGCCGCGGCGAGGGCCCGGGCATAGGCGAGCCCGAGGCCGCGTCCGCTGCCGGTGACGAGGGCGACCTTGCCGGTCAGATCGAGAGTGGGCACAGAAGTGTCCTTACCTAGCAGGCGGTTGGGGGAGCGGACGGCGGACCGGAACCGGACTGCGCCGTCCAGATCGAAGCTAAGGACAATCATTGTTGACGTCAATGGTTGTTGGCACATTCGATCTGCGTCATGCTGGGACGTGCACGTTCCGTCCGCCGGACCGCACCGACCAGGGAGTTCGCCATCAGCAAGCCAGCCGCCCCGCCCTCCGAGGCCGAAGAGCCGATCGATGCCCGCGAGCCCTGGATGCGCGGCCTGCACGCCGACACCGGCTATCTCCTCTACCGGCTCGGCCTGCGCTCCGGCCAGCTCTTCAACGCCTCCCTCCAGGAGTCGGGCCTGCGCCTGCGCCACTACGCGCTGCTGCGCTTCCTGGTCGGCTCCGACGGCGCGCTGCAACGCGAGTTGAGCGCCCGGCTCGGCTACGACCCGAGTGCGATCGTCGGCCTCGTCGACGACCTCGAACGCCTCGGGTTCGCCGAGCGCCGCCCCGCCCCCGGTGACCGCCGCAGCCGTGTCGTCGTCCTGACCGAAACGGGCCGCGAGTTCCTCCGGGGCGGCGAAGCCGCAGGTGAGCGCGTGACCGACGAACTGCTCGCGCCTCTCGACCGCACCGAGCGCGACACCCTGCACGCACTGCTGCGCCGTGTCGCCGAGGCAGGTCTCACCTGATCGATGTTGTGCAGAACATTGACGGCAGTCATCAACATGCCTAGCTTCACGGGGACATCGGCCCGGTCCCAGGGAGCCCGTCGTGCACTCACCCCGCCCCAGCGTCCGCCAACCCACGTCTGAGAAAAGGCAGTTGCGCCGCGTGGCGCTCTCCGGCCTGCTCGGCACCGCAGTGGAGCTCTATGACTTCCTCGTGTACGGCACCGTCGCCGCTCTCGTCTTCGGCGAGTTGTTCTTCCCCGAGGCGGACCCGGCGGTAGGCACGGTCGCCGCCTTCGGCACCTTCGCCGCGGGCTACCTCGCACGACCCCTCGGCGGCATCGTCTTCGGTCACTTCGGCGACCGTGTCGGCCGCAAGTCGATCATGCTGCTGACCATGATCATGATGGGTGCGGGCAGCTTCCTCATCGGTCTGCTCCCGACCTACGACGCCATCGGCGTCTGGGCGCCGATCCTGCTGGTCACCCTGCGCGTCGTGCAGGGCCTGGCGATCGGCGGCGAATGGGGCGGCGCCACCCTCATGGTGGTCGAACACGTCGAGCACGCGGGCGGCAAACGCCGCGGCCTGTGGTCGAGCGCCACCCAACTCGGCGCCCCGCTCGGCTCGGTGCTCTCCGCCGGGGTGGTCACTCTCGTCTCCACGCTGCCCGACGACGACTTCCGCAGCTGGGGCTGGCGCGTGCCGTTCCTGCTGAGCGTGGTGCTGCTCGGCGTCGGTCTCTTCGTACGGCTGAAGGTGACGGAGAGCCCACTCTTCAAGGAGGCCCAGCAGAAGCAAGGGGCCCAGCAGGAGCAAGGGGCCCGGCAGGAGCAAGGGGCCCGGCAGAAGTGGGAAGCGCGGCAGGAGCAGGGGGCGACCGAGGCCCCCGCGAAGCTCCCGATCCTCGAACTCCTGCGCAGCCCGAAGCCGGTGCTCCAGGCCTGCTGCGTCGGCATCGGCGCGTTCACCGCCCAGTCGTTGCTGACCGGCTTCATGATTTCGTACGCCGTCACCCACGGCTACACCCGCTCGCAGGTCCTCACCGCGGTCACCCTCGCCTCCGTCGTCGCGCTCTTCGTCCTGCCCGCCGCGTCCGCGCTCTCCGACCGCCTCGGTCGCCGCCCCGTCGTGCTCGCCGGAGCGATCGCCTCCGCCGTACTGGCCTTCCCGGTCGTCGCCCTGGTCGACTCCGGCTCGCCCGGCCTGCTGATCCTCGCGATCTGCCTGGGTCACGGCGTCGCCCAGTCCACGATGTACGGGCCGCTCGGCGCGCTCCTGTCCGAGCTGTTCGGCACCCGCGTCCGCTACACCGGCGCCTCGCTCGGCTACCAGGGCGCCACCCTCGTCGGCGCGGGCTTCTCCCCGCTGATCGCGAGCAGCCTCCTCGCCGCGTACGAGGGCAGCAGCACCCCGCTCGCCCTGCTGCTCTGCGCGGGTGCGCTCATCACCGCCGTCACCTTGTGGCGGATGCCCGAGACCAGCCGGTCCGCCCTGGCCACCGACGATCCCGCGCTCCCTTCCGCCACCTCCCCGGCCGGACGCCCGGCGCCGAGTGCATCGGACGACCCGGTGATGCGCACGTGACGACCAGGGCCCCGGCAGTGGCCAACCCGGCCCGTACGTAGGGGTGTTGGGTACGATCGCCTCCGTCGCCCCGACGGGAAGTGGGTAATCGCCCCGATGCGCAGAGCCGTGGCCTGGCTGAAGAGCAACCCCTGGATGTACGCCGTCCCGCTCTTCCTCGCCCTCACCTTGGCGACGGGCTTCCCGGGCGTGGGCGATTCATGGCTCGGGGATGTGCTGCGTACGGCCGCGATCGTATGTGCCTCGGCCGGGGTGCAGCTGTATCTGAGGGGCCGCGACGCCGGCGTACTGGATATCCCGAAGTATCAACTCGCCGCACTGGAAGAGATGTTGAAACGCGGCGAGGCCCCGGAAGGTGAGGAGGGGCGACGCGCCATGGGTGCCCTGGTCGCCCGCCGCCGACAGCAGGCCCGCTACCGGCGCCCGGCCCAGGCGGTCGTCCTTCTTCTGGTGGCGGGCATCGGCGTCCTGCTGTGCGTGGCGCTCGCCCCGCCGCTCTCGATACTGGGCGGTGCCGGCGCCGCGGCCCTGATCGGCCACACGCTCTGGGAAGCCCGCAAGGTCCGCACCCGCCTGGACCGCATGGAACAAGCCCTGGCCGGATCCGGGAGATAGTCCCGGGTCCGGCCACGGCTCCGCACCCTCCGCGTCCGACCCGTCTCAGATGTCCCGGAAGATCTCGATCTGCGCGCCCACGGAGTTGAGCCGCTCCGCCAGGTCCTCGTAACCCCGGTTGATGACATACACGTTCCGCAGTACGGACGTGCCTTCGGCGGCCATCATCGCCAGCAGTACGACCACGGCCGGCCGCAGCGCCGGCGGGCACATCATCTCGGCGGCGCGCCAGCGGGTCGGGCCTTCGACCAACACGCGGTGCGGGTCGAGGAGTTGGAGGCGCCCGCCGAGCCGGTTGAGGTCCGTGAGGTAGATCGCGCGGTTGTCGTAGACCCAGTCGTGGATCAGGGTCTGGCCCTGCGCGGTCGCCGCGATCGCCGCGAAGAACGGCACGTTGTCGATGTTGAGGCCCGGGAAGGGCATCGGGTGGATCTTGTCGATCGGCGCTTCCAGCTTCGAGGGGCGGACCGTGAGGTCGACGAGGCGGGTGCGGCCGTTGTCCGCGCTGTACTCGGCGGAGCGGTCGTGGTCGAGGCCCATCTCCTCCAGGACGGCGAGCTCGATCTCCAGGAACTCGATGGGGACGCGACGGATCGTCAGCTCGGACTCCGTGACGACGGCCGCGGCCAGCAGGCTCATCGCCTCGACCGGGTCCTCGGAGGGGGAGTAGTCGACGTCCACGTCGATCTGCGGCACGCCGTGCACGGTCAGCGTGGTCGTGCCGACGCCGTCGACCCGGACGCCCAGCGCCTCCAGGAAGAAACACAGGTCCTGGACCATGTAGTTGGACGACGCGTTGCGGATGACGGTCCTGCCGTCGTGGCGGGCGGCGGCCAGCAGTGCGTTCTCGGTCACCGTGTCGCCGCGCTCGGTCAGCACGATCGGACGGTCGGGACCCGCCGACTTCTCGACCTCGGCGTGGTAGATGCCCTCGGTGGCCGTGATGTCCAGGCCGAACCGGCGCAGCGCGATCATGTGCGGCTCGATCGTGCGCGTACCGAGGTCGCAGCCGCCCGCGTACGGCAGCTTGAAGTGGTCCATGCGGTGCAGCAGCGGACCCAGGAACATGATGATCGACCGGGTCCTGCGGGCCGCGTCCGCGTCCATCGCCGCCATGTTCAGCTCGGCCGGCGGGACGATCTCCAGGTCCTTGCCGTTGTTGATCCAGCGGGTACGGACGCCGATCGAGCTCAGTACCTCCAGAAGGCGGTACACCTCCTCGATCCGCGCCACCTTCCGCAGGACCGTGCGGCCCTTGTTGAGGAGGGTGGCGCAGAGCAGCGCCACGCACGCGTTCTTGCTGGTCTTGACGTCGATCGCGCCGGAGAGGCGACGACCCCCCACCACCCTGAGATGCATCGGGCCCGAGTACCCCAGCGACACGATTTCACTGTCGAGGGCTTCACCGATTCGGGCGATCATCTCAAGGCTGATGTTTTGATTGCCGCGCTCGATCCGGTTCACCGCACTCTGGCTGGTGCCGAGTGCGTCCGCGAGTTGCGTCTGGGTCCAGCCCCGGTGCTGACGGGCGTCACGGATGAGCTTGCCGATGCGTACGAGGTAGTCGTCTGCCATGAGCGGAAGGCTATCTCAGATATGAGATGACAACTCACTCGACTGGTCCAGAGGGGTGACGGACCTGTCGGAGCGTCAGTTCGGGCCGGGCGGGAGCGGCGGGCCGCTCGGCCCTACGATCCGTCCTCCGCCGGAACGATGTTGCGGTTGTGCCGGAAGAGGTTGCCGGGGTCCAGGCGCCGCTTGAGCCGCGCCAGTCGCCGGTAGTCAGCGGCCTCGTAACCGCTCCTGGTCCGGGCCTCGGAGGCCCGCTCGCCGTCCCCGAACTCGAAGGGGAGCGCCCTGCCCACCGCCTGCCCGGCGAACGCCGTCCGCAGCTCCTCCTGTACGGAACGGGCGGTCTCCAGCGCCTCGTTCCCGTCGATCGGTGTGATGAGGTGCACAAGGTACTGGGCGTCCCGGCGTCCCACCGCGCCCGCGCCGTCCGCCGGTGTCCGCACCAGCGCGCCTCCGAGATGCCGCACGCCGAGCACGCACATGATGTCGGCGCCGGGCCCGCTCGCCTTGACCGTGGCGGCCAGTACGTCCTCGTCGAGGGCGTCGACCAGGACGTTGGTCCCGCTGTACGCGTGCGGGAAGGGCGGGTCGTCGTAGATCTCGCCGCTGTCGGTGTACGGCAGGTCGCGCAGGCCGTCCTTCAGCGGGGTCGCGACCGCACGCAGCGGTGCGACGAGCCGCTCGCCCTCCTCGGCCGGGCCGTTGAAGACGACCGCGACCTTGGCGACGTACCGTCCGCGCAGCTCCTCGGGGAGCATCGGAAGATCCGGGTATGCGATGAAGAAGATCGACGAACTCAGCGTCCGGGGAACGGACTTCGTCCACGCGGCCCACGTCCGCATCACCGCCTGCGCGTGCTCCCCGTCGAAGAGCAGCCCGCCGCCGTAGACGCGCGCCACCGGTACGAGGCCCACCTCCATCGCCGTCACCACCCCGAAGTTGTGCCCGGCGCCGCGCAGCGCCCAGAACAGGTCGGGGTCGCTCGAAGCGTCCACCCGCCTCAACTCCCCGTCGGCTGTGACCAGCTCGGCGGCCCGCAGCAGGTCGGAGGCGAAGCCGTACTCCCTGGCGAGGAGTCCGATGCCGCCGCCGAGGGTGTACGACACCGCGCCCACCTCCGGAGAGGAGCCGCTCAACGGCGCCAGCCCGAACCTGGCCGCCTCCTCGATCACCTGCTTCCACCGCACGCCCGCCTCGATCCGCGCGGTGCGTGCCGCCGCGTCGACGCGCACCCCGGTCATGGCCCGGGTGCTGATCACGACACCGCCCTCGTTGGCCACGGACAGCCCGTGCCCGGTGGCCTGCACGGCGACCGAGAGACCGCGCTCCCGCGCGTACGTCACGGCGGCCCGTACGTCCTGTGCGCCCCGTGCCGCCACGACCACGGCCGGCCGGTGCCCGTAGGCGGTCTGGAATCCGGCGAGTTCCGTGTCGTACCCCTCGTCACCGGGGTGGAACACGGAACCCTCGACGGCGGGGAAGTCCTTGCTCGCCACTGTGCTGCTCCTCAAGTCTGCGCCGCAGAAGCGGCGTTGGGCCTGTGAGGAGCATCCTGTCCCTGATACATGACACCTGCCGTCATGTATCGAGGAGCGCCCGCGTCAGCTTCGGTGACCTCCACGTGGCCGTGATCCCGTACGGCCCCGCCTTGCCTTCGGCGACGGGAACGCCGGTAATGGAGGTGTGAGGGCCTGGCACGGGAGCTTCCCCCGACCGGGTACGAGGGCATGCGGAAGCGCCCGATCCGCGCCGCGACCGGTGTAGGGGGCGACCGGGCACGACCGTACTGCGGTCATGTACTAGAGTTATCTCGACATCGAGATATCTGCCCAGCGCGCCGCAGTCGCCACTTCTCGGTAAGGGTTACCTAACTAAGCCTTACCTTAGCGGGTCTGCCCGGAGTCGTGGCGGCAGGATTGCTGTATTGCGGTAGAACGCGCACTTTTTTGAAGAAGGAGACTGTCGTGTCGGCGAACAGCTTCGACGCCCGCAGCACGCTGCGCGTGGGTGACGAGTCGTACGAGATCTTCAAGCTGGACAAGGTCGAGGGCTCCGCGCGCCTCCCTTACAGCCTGAAGGTGCTGCTGGAGAACCTGCTGCGTACGGAGGACGGCGCGAACATCACCGCCGACCACATCCGGGCGATCGGCGGCTGGGACTCCCAGGCACAGCCCAGCCAGGAGATCCAGTTCACGCCGGCCCGCGTGATCATGCAGGACTTCACCGGCGTCCCCTGCGTCGTGGACCTCGCCACGATGCGCGAGGCCGTGAAGGAGCTGGGCGGCGACCCGGCGAAGATCAACCCGCTCGCCCCGGCCGAGCTGGTCATCGACCACTCCGTCATCGCCGACAAGTTCGGCACGGCGGGCGCCTTCCAGCAGAACGTGGAGCTGGAGTACGGCCGCAACAAGGAGCGCTACCAGTTCCTGCGCTGGGGCCAGACCGCCTTCGACGAGTTCAAGGTCGTCCCCCCGGGCACCGGCATCGTCCACCAGGTCAACATCGAGCACCTGGCGCGCACGGTCATGGTCCGTAACGGCCAGGCGTACCCCGACACCCTCGTCGGCACCGACTCGCACACCACCATGGTCAACGGCCTGGGCGTGCTGGGCTGGGGCGTCGGCGGCATCGAGGCCGAGGCCGCGATGCTCGGCCAGCCGGTCTCCATGCTGATCCCGCGCGTCGTCGGCTTCAAGCTGACCGGCGAGCTGCCGGCCGGCACCACCGCCACCGACCTGGTGCTCACGATCACCGAGATGCTGCGCAAGCACGGCGTCGTCGGCAAGTTCGTCGAGTTCTACGGCGAGGGCGTCGCCGCCACCTCGCTGGCCAACCGCGCCACCATCGGCAACATGTCGCCGGAGTTCGGCTCCACCGCCGCGATCTTCCCGATCGACGAAGAGACGCTGAAGTACCTGCGTCTGACCGGCCGCGACAAGCAGCAGGTCGCGCTCGTCGAGGCGTACGCCAAGGAGCAGGGTCTGTGGCTGGACCCGGCCGCCGAGCCCGACTTCTCCGAGAAGCTGGAACTCGACATGTCGACGGTCGTCCCGTCGATCGCGGGTCCGAAGCGCCCGCAGGACCGCATCGTCCTGGCCAACGCCTCGCAGCAGTTCGCGGTGGACGTCCGCAACTACGTCTCCGACGACGAGGAGGCCGGCAAGGAGTCCTTCCCGGCGTCCGACTCCCCGGCGACCTCCAACGGCGTCCCGTCCAACCCGGTCACCGTGACCGCGGCCGACGGTTCGACGTACGAGCTGGACCACGGCGCGGTGACGGTCGCGGCCATCACCTCCTGCACCAACACCTCGAACCCGTACGTGATGGTCGCCGCCGCGCTCGTCGCGAAGAAGGCCGTCGAGAAGGGCCTGACCCGCAAGCCGTGGGTCAAGACCACCCTCGCCCCGGGCTCCAAGGTCGTCACCGACTACTTCGACAAGGCCGGGCTCACCCCCTACCTCGACAAGGTCGGCTTCAACCTGGTCGGTTACGGCTGCACCACCTGCATCGGCAACTCGGGCCCGCTGCCCGAGGAGGTCTCGAAGGCGGTCAACGACAACGACCTGGCCGTCACCTCGGTGCTCTCGGGCAACCGCAACTTCGAGGGCCGCATCAACCCCGACGTCAAGATGAACTACCTGGCCTCCCCGCCGCTGGTCGTCGCGTACGCCATCGCGGGCTCCATGAAGGTGGACATCACCAAGGACGCGCTCGGCACCGACCAGGACGGCAAGCCGGTCTTCCTCGCCGACATCTGGCCGACCGAGGCCGAGGTCAACGACGTCGTCGCCAACTCCATCGGCGAGGACATGTTCAACAAGTCCTACCAGGACGTCTTCGCGGGCGACGCCCAGTGGCAGGCCCTCTCGATCCCCACCGGCAACACCTTCGAGTGGGACAACGAGTCCACCTACGTGCGCAAGCCCCCGTACTTCGAGGGCATGACGATGGAGACGACCCCGGTCGAGGACATCGCCGGTGCGCGCGTGCTCGCCAAGCTGGGCGACTCGGTCACCACCGACCACATCTCCCCGGCCGGTGCGATCAAGGCCGACACCCCGGCCGGTCAGTACCTCACCGAGCACGGCGTCGAGCGTCGCGAGTTCAACTCGTACGGCTCGCGCCGTGGCAACCACGAGGTCATGATCCGCGGCACGTTCGCCAACATCCGCCTGCGCAACCAGATCGCGCCGGGCACCGAGGGCGGCTTCACGCGTGACTTCACGCAGGCCGACGCCCCGGTCTCGTACATCTACGACGCCTCGCAGAACTACCAGGCCGCCGGCGTTCCGCTGGTCATCCTGGCGGGCAAGGAGTACGGCTCGGGCTCGTCCCGCGACTGGGCGGCCAAGGGCACGGCGCTGCTCGGCGTCAAGGCCGTCATCGCCGAGTCGTACGAGCGCATCCACCGCTCGAACCTGATCGGCATGGGCGTCCTCCCGCTCCAGTACCCGGAGGGCGCTTCGGCCGCGTCCCTGGGTCTGACCGGCGAGGAGACCTTCTCGGTCACGGGCGTCACCGGCCTGAACGACGGTGGCATCCCGGAGACGCTGAAGGTCAAGGCGGGCGACGTGGAGTTCGACGCGAAGCTGCGCATCGACACCCCCGGCGAGGCGGACTACTACCGCAACGGCGGCATCCTGCAGTACGTGCTGCGCAGCCTGATCCGCAGCTAGTACCGGGTATCTGACGGCGAAGGGCCGCACCCCCTCCAGGGGGTGCGGCCCTTCGCCGGGGGACGGTAGCCGTGGGACCGGAAGCCCGTGGGGTCGGAATCAGAAGAGGAGACGGTACTTGTTCCAGCCGCCGGTGCCGATCTTCACGCGAGCCTTGTACGGAGCCGCCGGGTTGCCGGTGCCCGAGTAGCGCCACAGCGTGCCGTCGTTGCCGCGGGCGACCAGGTCGACGATGCCGTCGGAGTCGAGGTCTCCCGCGCCCACCAGGGCGTTGTACGTGTTCCAGCCGGCGCCGATCTCGGTACGGGCCTTGAAAGGCGCGGAGCGGTCGCCGGTGCCCTGGTAGAGCCAGAGCGTGCCGGCGGAGTCCCGGGCGACGATGTCGGCCCTGCCGTCGCCGCTGATGTCACCGGTACCGGCGATCTGGGTGTACTGGCCCCAGCCTCCGCCGACCTTGGTGCGGGCGGTGACGGTGCCGTTCTCGTACCCGAGGTAGATCCACAGCACGCCCGCGCCGTCACGGGCCACGAGGTCGGAGCCCTGGGCGCCGCCCAGGTCGCCGGGCGAGAAGACGCGGTTGTAGATGTTCCAGCCGCCGCCGACGTGGAGTTCCTCGGTGACGCTGTCCTGGTAGTACAGGTTGCCGTCGTCGGTGAAGCCCCAGAGACCGTCGGAGATGCCGTCGGCGTCCTGGTCGGTCTGGGTGGCACCCTTCATGAACCCCCACGTGTCGTTCGCGAACTGGGCGCCCTGGTAGCCGCCCTGCCAGTCCGGGTCGTAGTAGTAGAGGTTCTCGCCCTCGACGGCGAGCAGGGGCTGGAGCACACCGGCGACGGCGCCGGCACGCGGCGCGGCGGCGCGCGAAGTGTCCTGCGGTGCCCGGGACTTGTCCCGGGCACCGTCGTGCACACCGGCGAGGGACCCGTGCGAGGGCTTCGGGGCGTCCCCGGCCTGCGCCACGCCCGCGGTGGTGCCCACGAGTGCGGTGGCGAGCGCGGCGACGGTGAGGCGGGACAGGAAGCGTCCGCGCTTGCGGGAAGGGAGTACGGCCATGCATGTCTCCAGTGCTGAAGGAGCCGCGGAGCGGCAGGTGTGAAGAGCCACGTCACGCGTTCGTCTTGATTGGTGCACGACATCTTCACATGTCAACTGGTGTGACACCAGGGGTATTTGAGGCGGCCGGGAAGAGGGGGTGACCGTCAGTGATTCCCGTGGGGTTTTTAGGCTAGCCTTACCTAAGTTTCATTGGGTCGGGGTGGTCATCGGAGGTACGAGGTGGGGGCAGCAGCCCATTCGGGGCGGGACGTACTGAGGCGTTCCCTCGGCAGACAGCGGCGTGACCTCGCGGTCGGTGCCGTGCTCGGAGCAGGCCACCAGGCGGCCGAGGCACTGGTTCCCGTCGTCATCGGTCTCGTCATCGACCGGGCGGTGGGCCGCAGCGACGGCAGTCAGCTGCTGTGGTGGCTCGCCGGACTCGCGGTGCTGTACGTCGCCCTCTCCTTCAGCTTCCGCTTCGGCGCCCGCGCCGGAGAACGCGCCTCCGAGACCGCCGCCCACCGGCTGCGCACCGCACTCGTGGGGCGGATCGTCGAACCGGCGGGCGGTGCGGACGAAGGGCGCCTGCCCGGCGCCCTGACCAGCATCGCCACCGAGGACGCCCGGCGCGTCGGCGCCGTCAGCATGGCCTTCGTCCTGGCCGTCGCCGCACTGAGCGCGATCCTCGTCAGCGCCGTGGTGCTGGTCCGGATCTCCCTCCTGCTCGGTCTGGTGGTCCTGCTCGGCACGCCCCTGCTGCTCTGGCTCGGCCAGCTCCTCAGCAAGCCGCTGGAACGGCGCAGCCACGGCGAGCAGGAGCGCGCCGCGCACGCATCGGGCATCGCCGCCGACCTGGTCGCCGGGCTGCGGGTACTCAAGGGCATCGGCGCCGAGTCGGCGGCCCTCGCCCGCTACCGGGGCACCAGCCGCGACGCACTCGCCGCGACACTGCGGGCGGCCCGCGCGCAGGCGTGGCAGGGCGGGGTCGTCCTCATGCTGACCGGCGTGTTCATCGCCCTCGTCGCCCTCGTCGGCGGACGGCTCGCCGCACGCGGCGACATCAGCATCGGCGAACTCGTCTCGGCGGTCGGCCTCGCCCTCTTCCTCCTCGGCCCGCTCTCCGGACTGTCCCGGCTCGCGGCGGCGTTCGCCCAGGGACGTGCCTCGGCGGCAAGGATCGCTGAGGTACTGGGCGCCGCACCCGCCGTGCACGGCGGGGACACCGAGGGCGAGGCGGCGGGCGCCGTCGTTGGCGGTCGGATACGGATGTGCCGCGTCACCCACCGCTCCCTCGACGGCGTCGACCTCGTCGTCGAGCCCGGCGAGCTGCTCGGTGTCGTCGCGCCCGACCCCGCCGACGCCGTCGCCCTGCTCGGCTGCCTCGGGCGCCGCAGCGACCCCGAGAGCGGCTCCGTCGCCCTGGACGGCGTCGCGTTCACCGCCCTCGACCCGGCCCGAATACGTACCGCGGTCCTCGTCGCCGACCACGATGCCGACCTCTTCGAAGGCACCCTCGCCGAGAACGTCGCCGCCGCCGCACCCGAGGGACACGACCTCGGCCCCGCCCTCGCCGCCTCCGGCGCCGACGAGGTCGCCCACTGTCTGCCGTACGGCACCGCGACCCCGGTCACCGAGCGGGGCCGCTCCCTCTCCGGCGGCCAGCGCCAGCGCGTCGCCCTGGCCCGCGCACTCGCCGCCGACCCGCCCGTGCTCGTACTCCACGATCCGACCACCGCCGTCGACGCGGTCACCGAGGCCAGGATCGCGGACGGCCTGCGGGACGTCCGCCGGGGCCGCACCACCCTCGTCGTCACCACCAGCCCGGCCCTCCTCGCCGTCACCGACCGGGTGCTCTTCCTCGAAGGCGGGCGCGTCACCGACACGGCCGTGCACGCCGCACTCCTCGACCGCTACGACACCTACCGCACGGCGGTGCTCTCATGACGACTGTCACGAAGGAAACCCCCACCACCGAGGGGGCCGTCACCAAGGGCCGGGACGCCGGGCTGCTGCCCATCGCCACGCCCGCCAGGACCCGCGCCGCCGTCCGCGAACTCGCCCGCCCGCACCGGCTGCTGGCGCTCGGCGGCTTCGGGACGCTCATCGTGGCGACCGCCGTCGGACTGCTCCTGCAGCCGCTGCTCGGCCGCATCGTCGACCTGGCCACCGGCCGCGGCGGCGCCGAAGCGATCACGGTCGTCGTGGCGCTGCTCGTCGCCGTCGCCGTCGTCCAGGGCGTACTGACCGGCGTGGGCCTGTCCCGGATCGCCCGGCTCGGCGAGACCGTACTGGCCGGGCTCCGCGAGCGGTTCGTCGAGCGGGTGCTCGGGCTCCCGCTGGAGCGCGTCGAACGGGCGGGCTCGGGCGACCTCACCGTGCGCGTCACCGGTGACGTCTCCCTCGTCGCCGACGCCGTGCGCAGCGCGCTGCCCGAACTGGCCCGCTCGGTGGTCGCCATCGCCCTCACCCTGGGCGCGCTCGCCCTCCTCGACTGGCGGTTCCTGCTGGCCGCGCTGCTCGCCGTACCCGTGCAGGCGTACACCGCACGCTGGTACCTGCGCGGGGCCGTCCCCCTCTACGCGGAGCAGCGCGTCGTCACCGGCTCGCTCCAGCAGCAGCTCCTCGCCACCATCGGCGGGGCCACGACCGTACGGGCGCTGCGCCTGGAGCGGGCACACACCGAGCGCGTCACCGCGCGCTCGGGGGCCGCCGTGGACGTGACGATGCGGGGCGTACGGCTCGTCCTGAGCTTCTACTGCCGCCTGCACGTCGCGGAGTTCATCGGCCTCGCCGCCGTCATCGGCGCCGGGTACTGGCTGGTCCGCGACGGCTCCGCCTCGCTCGGCACGGCGACCGCCGCCGCCCTCTACTTCCACAGCCTCTTCGGGCCGGTCAACGCCGCGCTCGTACTCCTCGACGACGCCCAGAAGGCCACCGCGGGACTCGCCCGCCTCGTCGGCGTCGCCGACCTGCCGCTGCCCGAGGAACCGGCGCGGCCCGCCGTACCGCGCGACGCCGCCGTCACCGTGACCGGCCTCGGCCACTCCTACCAGGAGGGCCACCCCGTCCTGCGGGACATCGACCTGACACTCCGGGCGGGGGAGCGGGTCGCCCTGGTCGGGGCGAGCGGCGCGGGCAAGACCACCCTCGCCAAGCTGGTCGCGGGCATCCACCGGCCCAGCAGCGGGACGATACGGATCGGGGGCGCCGACCTGACCGACCTCGGCCCGGCGGCAGTGCGCCGCTCCGTCGCCCTCGTCACCCAGGAGACCCACGTCTTCGCGGGCCCCCTCGCCGAGGACCTGCGCCTGGCCAGACCGGGCGCGAGCATCGCCGAACTGCGTGCCGCGCTCGCCCGGGTATCCGCCCTGACCTGGGCGGAAGCGCTCCCGGACGGGCTGGACACGGTCGTCGGCGACGGCGGTCACCGCCTCACGGGCGAACAGACCCAGTCGCTCGCCCTGGCCCGGCTCGTCCTCGCCGACCCGCCGGTCGCGATCCTCGACGAGGCCACCGCCGAGGCGGGCAGCACCGGTGCCCGTGCCCTGGAGAAGGCCGCCGCCCACGCGGTGGACGGCAGGACCGCGCTGATCGTGGCGCACCGGCTCACCCAGGCGGCGACCGCGGACCGCATCGTGGTCCTGGACGCCGGGCGGATCGTCGAGACCGGCACGCACGACGAACTCCGGGCGGCCGGCGGCCGGTACGCGTCGCTGTGGGAGGCCTGGGCCGGTACGCGCGGGAGCGTGCACTGAGGTTCCGTACGAAAGCGGGGGAAGCCCCGGGAGCCGGGGACGGGTGCAACACCCGCCCCCGGCAGTCGAGTTACCTCAGCAGCTCCACCTCCGCGAGCGTCCCGCCGCCCGAACCGGCCGCCACCAGGCGGTACTTGGCGTACGCCCCGGGAGCCGCGACGGTGAACGCCCGCGTCTGCCGCGACCACGCGAACGACTCGCCCGACCGCTTGTCCAGGTCCCGCCACGCCACGCCGTCCGCCGAGCCCTGGAGCACCCAGCCCGTCGGAGCCCCGGCCGCCTCGGCCGAGGTCAGCGTGTACTGCACGGCCTTCACCGGCGACTTCACCGGCAGGTCGAGCGAGGTGAACCGCCCTTCCGTGGCGGAGGAGTTGTCGAAGAGCGGACCCGCGCCCTCGACCGCGTCGGTGCGCGGCGCCGCCACCGCGTCGTCCTGCGTGATCGAGACGGGAGCCGCGTTCTTCCCGGCGCCCCAGGCCGACGGCCTCGGACCCATCTCGAACTCGACGGTGCCGCCCCTGGCGAGCGTGGCGTGCGGCAGCGCGGTCGACGTCCACCGCTTGCCGTTGACCTTCACACCCTGCACGTAGATGTTCTGCGCGCTGTTCTTCGGGGCCTTCACCACCAGCTTGCGGCCGTTCTCCATGCGGACCGTGGCCTTGGTGAAGAGCGGCGAGCCGATCGTGTACTCGCCGCTGCCCATGACCAGCGGGTAGAAGCCCAGTGAGGAGAAGAGGAACCAGGCGGACTGCTCGCCGTTGTCCTCGTCGCCGTGGTAGCCCTGCCCGATCTCACTGCCGGTGTAGAGGCGGGAGAGCACCTCGCGGACCTTGGCCTGTGTCTTCCAGGGCTGCGAGGCCGCGTTGTACATGTACGTGGCGTGGTGCGCGACCTGGTTGGAGTGGCCGTACATGCCCATCCGTACGTCACGCGCCTCGGTCATCTCGTGGATGACGCTGCCGTACGAACCGGTGAACTCCGGCGACGCGGTCTCCGGCGTGGAGAAATAGGTGTCCAGCTTCTTGCCGAGGCCCCCTCTGCCGCCGTACAGGTTGGCCAGGCCGCGGCTGTCCTGCGGGGCGGTGAAGGCGTAGCCCCAGCCGTTCGTCTCGGTGTAGTCGTAGCCCCAGATGCGCGGGTCGTACTTCTCCGAGGGCACCCGCCAGTCGCCCTTGAGGTCGCGGCCCTGGAAGAAGCCGGCCTTCTGGTCGAACAACTTCACGTAGTTCTGGGCCCTGTTGAGGAAGTACGCCGACTCCTCCTTGTAGCGGGCCTTCTTCGTCTTCTTGTGGAGCGCCTCGCCCATCTTCGCGAGGCCGTAGTCGTTGAGGTAGCCCTCCAGGGACCAGGACAGGCCCTCGTGGGTCCGGGTGGAGGCGTAACCGAGGAAGGGCGAGGTGTCCATGCCCTTGCGGCCGACGCCGGAGAAGGGCGGCAGGACGGTGGCGTTCTTCAGCGCCGCCTCGTACGCGGCCGAAGCGTCGAAGTCGACGCCCTTGACGTACGCGTCGGCGAACGCGACGTCCGAGGAGGTGCCGGTCATCAGGTCCGCGTAACCCGGCGAGGACCAGCGGGAGATCCAGCCGCCGTCCTTGTACTGCTGGACGAAGCCGTCGACCAGCTTCCCCGCCTTCTTCGGCGTGAGGAAGGAGTACGCGGGCCAGGTGGTGCGGTAGGTGTCCCAGAAGCCGTTGTTGACGTACACCTCACCGTCGACGACCTTCGCACCGGTGTGGGTGGGGGTGTCCGGGCCGGTCTGGGGCGAGAAGGGGCTGGCGTACTTCGTGCGCGAACCCACCTTCTCGTGACCGGAGTTGGGGTAGAGGTAGAGCCGGTAGAGACTGGAGTAGAGGGTGGTCAGCTGGTCGTGGCTCGCGCCCTCGACCTCGACGCGGCCGAGGATGTCGTCCCAGGCGTCCTGCGCCCGGTCCCGGATCCGCTCGAAGCGGGAACCGGCCGGGATCTCCGAGGCCAGGTTCTGCTTGGCCTGGTCCACGCTGATGAGGGACGTCGCGAGGCGGAGCGTCACCTGCTTCTGGGCGGAGGGCTTGAAGCGCAGGTAGCCCGTCACGTCGTCGCCCCCGCCGCCGCTCAGCTTTCCGCTCGCGGTCACGGGAGCGTCGAAGACGCCGTACACGAAGAGCCTCGTCGCGCCCGTCGACAGGCCGCTCTTCACGTCGGAGAAGCCGGTGAAGGAGCTGGTCCTCGGGTCGAGGGTGAGCCCGCCGTCGTTCGACACGTTGTCGAAGATGATGCTGGCGTCCTCACCCGGATAGGTGAACCGCATCATCGCCGCGTGGTCGGTCGGCGTCATCTCGGTCCGCAGACCGTTCTCGAAGGTCACGCCGTAGTAGTGCGGCTTGGCCGTCTCCTTCTCGTGCCGGAAGGGCAGCGCGCGGGCCGTGCGGGAGGCGTCCGGGGTGCCGGGGACCGCAGACGGCATCACCTGGAAGGTCTGCCGGTCGCCCATCCAGGGGCTCGGCTCGTGGCTCGCGCTGAAGGCCTGGAGGGTGGGGAGGTTGTCGGTGTTGTTGCCGCGCGCGTAGTCGTACAGCCAGCTGGTGGAGCCCGCGTTGGTGACCGGCGTCCAGAAGTTGAAGCCGTGCGGGACGGCGGTCGCCGGAATGTTGTTGCCGCGCGAGTACGAACCGCTGGAGTTCGTGCCCCGCGTGGTGTTCGCGTAGTCCGACAGCCGGGCCAGGGGCTTCTCCGGAGCCTTCTCGGCGATCTTCACGTCGTCGATCCAGCCGCGGAACTTCGCCGGGCCCTTCGGGTTGTCGTACGCGACCAGGACCCGGTCGACCGTCTTTCCGGCCGCGACCGCGCCGATCCGGGACGCCTTGTGGTTCCACTGGTTCGCGTACAGCGTCTTGGAGGCGCCCTGGCCCTGCGGGGAGAGGACCGCGCCGTGCTGGTCGAGGGCGCGCAGGTCACTCAGATAGGTGCCGTCGGTGAAGGCCAGGTCCACCGACACGTTCGTGGCGGGGTAGTTGAGGTCCGCGCCCTTCTCGTCGGCGGGCAGGGAGGGGAAGACGCGGTAGGACAGCTCGGTGTTGCGGCCGATCCGCGTGTTCACGTCGAAGACCTTGTTGTACGAGTACGCCCGGCCGTCCGCCTTGTGCGTGCCCGCGTAGCGCAGCGCCCGCTTTCCCGTGAAGCCCGCACCCGACTTCGCGGTGGGGGACCCCGACGGGCCGCGGTCGACCTGGCTGCGCATGTCCTCGGGGGTCGGCGCCGAGGTGTCCCCGTCCGAGAACTGGACGTCCGCGAGCTGGAGGATCGGGGCGCCGCCGTTGGCGGTGATGTCGAGCCGGTAGTGCTTGTAGGCGGTGTCGTTCGTGAAGTCGTAGGTCTTGGTCCGGAAGCGCGAGGTGAAGGTCTCGCCCTTCCGGGTGTCCAGCGTCTTCCACGTCCTGCCGTCGGTGGAGCCCTGGAGCGTCCAGTCCTTCGGGTCGCGCTCGGCGGCGTCGTTGGCCGAGGTCAGGGCGTACGTCACGACCTTGGTGGGCTCGTCCAGGTCGAACTCGACCCAGCCGGCGGGGAGGAAGGACAGCCACTTGCTGCCCGGCGTGACGTCGATCAGGTTCTCCTTCACCTCGCCGCCCGCCGCGTTCTCCGCGCTGGCGCGGAGCTCGGTGACCCGGTCGGTGACGCTGCCGGGGATTCCGGCGGTGTCACCGCCGTCGACGCCGGAGGACTTCTTGCGGCCCTTCGCGTCGGTTTCGACGGTGTTGCGCCAGGTGGGGGCGGGCTCGTCCGCCTCGAAGGAGGAGCTGAACCCGCTTGCTCCGGGCGCGGGTTGAACGGGCTGCTTCGGCAGGGCCACCGCTGCCGAAGGGGCCATGACGGCCATCGCCAGTGCGGCCGTGGCCATACTCGCGAGGGTCGCCGCGGCGCCCCCGCTCCGGCCGGATCCGAGAAGTCCTCGTCCGGGACGTCTGCGTCCGGCCGGGCTGGATCCGACAGGTCTGGGTCTGGGCTGCATCCCGAGTGCTTCCTTTACTCAGACAACGTTGTCAAGAGCGTACGTAACACCAGTAGGGAGTCAAGTGGCCAGTGGTGTCAAGGGTGTTCATGGAGGTGCCAGTTGGACAAATGTGCGCCCAGATATCCAAGAGGTCTCAACTCGGGAAAGAACGACGCCCAACCTTGCTTTCGATCTTGCCCAGTTGACGGGAAGTGGACTATACCTATCGGCGTCCGTACTGCTCGGGAAACCGGCGCGGACCAGGGCGGAAGGGGATCACGGGGGTGGCATCGGACGCCCCCTTCGAGCCCCCGGAAATCCCACTGATCAGCTGAATCCAGAATCAATCGAGTCGTCTGACCGCGGTGGCGGGGCCCTTCGTCCGAGGTGAATTCTTGTGCGGGCGCACCGGTACACCGCCTGAGTCCTGGAGAGGGCGGGGACTTGAGCATGGGACCCACCAACGTCAACCGTCGTGATGTGCTGAAGAGGACGGCCGTGGCAGGCCTTCTCGCAGTGCCCGGAGTCGGTGCCCTCAGCTCCTGCGCCAGTGGTGGCGGCAGCGGCGGGGAGAAGGCAGAGAAGGGCACGAAGTCCGCCAAGAACCCGCTGGGGGTGAAGGAGGACGCCGCGCTGTCGGTCTACATCTTCAACGGCGGCTACAAGGACAAGTACGCCCAGTTCGTCACCGACATGTACAAGAAGACGTACCCGAAGTCCCAGGCCGTGCAGAAGAAGACGGAGAAGATCGCCACCCAGCTGCAGCCGAAGATCGTCCGTGGCAAGCCCGCGGCGGACGTCATCAACAACTCCGGCGCCGACGACATGAACATCGGCAAGCTGGTGGCCAACCAGCAGGTCGCCGACTTCACCGAGATGCTCGACTCGCCCTCCTGGGACGACCCCAAGGTCACCGTCCGCGACAGCCTCTACCCGGCGATGCAGCCGATGGGCGCCTTCGGCACCAAGGGCTGCTACCAGCTGAACATCGCCATGACGGTGTACGGCAACTGGTACTCCAAGCGGATGCTGGAGGAGACCCTGGAGTCGCAGTACCCCAAGACCTGGGACGAGATGCTGGCGGTCTGCAAGAAGGCCAAGGCCAAGGACATCCACGGCTGGAGCTACCCGGGCGGTCACCCGCGCTACATGCTCTTCTCCATGTACGCGATGTTCGCGCAGGTCGGCGGACGCAAGGTCGTCGAGGCGATGGACTACCTGGAGCCGAACGCCTGGAAGCACGACGCGGTGAAATCCGTCTTCGAGGCCTTCGAGGAGCTCGTCGCCAAGAAGTACGTACTGACAGGCTTCGACGGCCCCCAGGGGCACACCGAGATGCAGACCGCCTGGACCAAGGGCAAGTGCGTCTTCGTCCCCAACGGCTCCTGGGTGGAGAACGAGGCCAAGGACACCACCCCGAAGGGCTTCGGGATGACGGTCGGCGCCACCCCCTCGCTCTCCAAGAGCGACGCGCTGCCCTTCGGCACGCTGTACTCGCCGCCCGGCGAGCCCTTCATCGTCCCGGCGAAGGCCGCGAACGTACAGGGCGGTCTGGAGTGGATGCGGATGATGTACAGCAAGGAAGCATCCGTGAACCTCTTCAAGGAGACCGGAGGCATTCCCGCCCTCAAGGGCGCCATCGACGGCATGCAGCTGCCGCCCGGCACCGACAGCGCGCAGAAGGCCATCACGGCGGCCGGCGACAACATCGTGATCCCCTTCTTCAAGGAGTGGTACAGCGAGCTCTTCGACGAGGACTTCAACAAGGTGATGGGCCGCTTCATGATGGGCGACATGTCGACCAAGGAAGCCCTCGACGAGATGCAGAAGGCCTCCGACCGAGTGGTCAAGGACCCCGACATCACGAAGATCAAGAAGGCCTGAACAGCAGCGGGTTCGAGTACGTGACGCACGCTCAGGCATGCGTGGGACGCCCGCCCGGGCGTGCGTAGGAACAGGTGGAATCGGAGCGGCGTGAGTATTGAGAAGCGGGCGGCCAAGCCCCCCAACCGGCTGTTGTTCTTCGCGGCGGTACTCCTGCCGCCCCGATTCACCCCCGAGAGCATCCGTTACGACCGTAGATACCGGACGCTCGACAAATACCGTTTCATCGCGGGATTCCTGGCGATTCCGCTGGCCTTCTACGCGATATTCGTCATCTCGCCCTTCCTCCAGGCGATTTACTACTCGTTCACCGACTGGTCGGGCGGGCCGATCGCCAACTTCATCGGCTTCGACAACTTCGTCAAAATGTGGAACGACGAGCGGTTCTGGGACTCCACGACCACCAGCCTGACCCTGTTGGTCGTCGCTCCGGTCGTCACCCTCGTCCTGGGCATGTTCTTCGCGTACATGATCACCGCGGGCGGCAGGCACCGTAAGGGCCGGGCCATCGCGGGCGTCGCGGGCTCGTCGCTCTACAAGGTCGTCTACTTCTTCCCGCAGGTCCTCTCCGTCGCCATCATCGCGGTGGTCTGGGGGAGGGTCTTCAACACCAACGCCGGCCTGATCAACGGCGGACTGAACAGCGTGGGCATCAAGGGCCCCGCCTGGCTGGGCGGCGAGTACAGCCTCGCCCTCATCGCGACGCTCACCGTCATCTGCTGGAGCTTCGTCGGCTTCTACGTGGTGCTGTTCTCGGCGGCGATGGGCGGGATCCCCAAGGACATCTACGAGGCGGCGCTGCTGGACGGCGCGGGCCGCGGCACGACCTTCTGCAAGGTCACCCTCCCGCTGATCTGGGACACGGTGCGGACCGGCTGGGTCTACATGGGCATCCAGGCCCTGGACTCCTTCGCGATCGTCCTGGTGATGATGCCCACGCACGCCATGAAGGTGACTCCGGTCTTCCTCTACGAGCGGTTCAGAGAAGGCCAGTTCGGCTACGCCACCGCCATCGGCGTCGTGCTCCTCCTGCTCAGCGTGGTGTTCTCCCTGATCATCATGCGGGTCGGGAACCGCGACCGGATCGAATACTGAGAGCGTGGAGAGACGCACGATGAGCACACTCAGCAAGGCCGCGGGGGCCGAGGCCGCCGGTCAGGTCAAGGGCGTCAAGGCCAAGGAGGGCGGCGCCACCCTCAACGTCTTCTCGCACGCCTTCCTCGTCCTGTGGACCGTGATGGCGGCAGGCCCCCTGATCTGGGTGGCGATCACCGCCTTCCGCACCTCGGGCGACATCCTGAGCGACCCGATGGGGCTGCCCTCCTCGCTGCACTGGGCGAACTTCGCGACCGCCTGGACCGAGGCCCACATCGGTCAGTACGCCATCAACTCGCTGATCATCCTGGCGGGTTCCCTCACCGGCACCATGCTGCTCGGTTCGATGGCGGCGTACGTGATCGCCCGATTCACCTTCCCCGGCAACAAGTTCGTCTTCCTGCTGTTCGCCGGCGGCATGATGTTCCCCGTCATCCTGGCGCTCGTCCCGCTGTTCGCGGTCATGGAGAACTTCGGGCTCCTGGACACCAGGATCGGCCTGATCGTCTCGTACATCGCCTTCTCGCTGCCCTTCACCACCTTCTTCCTGACCTCCTTCTTCCGCACGCTGCCCACCGGCGTGCAGGAGGCGGCCATGATGGACGGCGCGTCCCACACACGTACGTTCTTCCAGATCATGCTGCCGATGGCCAAGCCGGGACTGGTGAGCATCGGCATCTTCAACTTCCTCGGCCAGTGGAACCAGTACCTGCTGCCGCTGCTGCTCAACAACGAGAACGAGTCCAGCTACGTACTCCCGCAGGGCCTCGCCTCGCTGGCCATCGCGCAGGGCTACCGCGGCGACTGGGGCGCGCTGTTCGCGGGACTGACCATCGCGATGGTCCCGGTGCTCGTCGTGTACGCGGTCTTCCAGCGGCAGGTGCAGGCGGGGCTCACCGCCGGGGCGCTCAAGTGAGGTCCCGCTGGGCCGGTCGGGTGAGGTCCGCGAGGCACTCAAGTGACTTGTGCAGGGACCCTGTTGAAGGCTGATTTCGGCTTGGACACGAAAGTGGTCTAGGCCTGTTGCGCTCTCCCGCGGCGTGAGTAGTGTCTGCGCCACGGAGCTGCGGGAGATCTTCGCCCGGCCGGTGGGTTCGGGGGCCTGTCCCGGAAAATGCAGCAAGTCGACTGTGGGTCGAAGGGTTGGACAGCATGAGGAATCGGGTTATCGCCACCGGTGCGGCAACGCTCGTGATGGCACTGGGGCTGAGCGCCTGCGGCGGCGACGGCGAAGGCGGCGGCGAGGGCAAGGGCAAGACGATCAAGGTGGTCGCCGCCGACTACGGCACCACCGCGGCCGACGCCTCCAAGCCGTTCTGGGACAAGGTCGCCAAGGACTTCGAGGCCGCCAACGCCGGGTACAAGGTCGAGGTCCAGGTCATCAACTGGACCGACATCGACAAGACCGTGAAGAACATGATCGCGGCCGGCAACGAGCCCGACATCCTCCAGACCGGCGGCTACGCCGACAAGGTCGCCGACGACCTGCTCTACAAGGTCGACGACGTCCTGTCGCCCCAGACCAGGGCCAACCTCTCGCCCGGGTTCGCCAAGGCGGGCGAGGCCAAGGGCGCCGCGTACGGCATCCCGTGGGTCGCCTCCACCCGCACGCTCTTCTACAACAAGAAGGCACTGGCCGCTGCGGGCGTCGCCAAGCCCCCGACCACCTGGGCCGAGGTCGCCGACGCCGCGAAGAAGCTCAAGGAGAAGAAGGCCGCGGAGATCCCGTTCGCCCTCCCGCTCGGTCCCGAGGAGACCCAGGGCGAGACCCTGATGTGGGAGATGGGCAACGGCGGCGGCTACACCGACGCCTCCGGCAAGTACACGATCAACAGCGCCCAGAACGTCGAGACGTTTCGGTGGCTCCAGGACAACCTGGTCAAGCCCGGCCTCACCTACCCCAACCCCGCCTCCACGGACCGCAAGACGGCCTTCGCCGACTTCGCGGCGGGCAAGGTCGGCATGATGAACGGCCACCCGAGCGTCATCAAGATGGCCGAGGACGGCAAGGTCGACTACGGGATGGCGAAGATCCCGGGCAAGACCGGACCGCTGGAGAGCACCCTCGGCGTCGGCGACTGGACGATGGCCTTCAAGGACGGCAAGGGCGAGAAGGAAGCCATCAAGAAGTTCCTCGACTTCACGTACACCAAGCAGAACCTGGTGAAGTTCGCGTCGCTGTACAACTTCATTCCGGTCACCACGGACGCCGCCGCGGAGATGCAGGGCGACCCCAAGAACGCCAAGCTGAAGCCCTTCTTCGACGCGCTGCCGACCGCGAAGTTCTACCCGGTCAACGACACCTCCTGGGACGTCGTCTCCGCCGAGATCAAGAAGACCGGCGGCAAGGCTGCGAGCGACGACCCGAAGACGGTCCTGGACGACCTCCAGAAGAAGGCCGAGAGCGCGGCGGCAGCAGCCAAGTAACGCGCCGTTCCTCCGGCTCGTTCACTCCGTACCCCGCACCCTCTCCCAGGAGAAACCGTGTCACTCAAGGCCCCTCCGTCCCCCGCCGAGACCGGCGGGGGACGGGGCGGGCGCGCCCCCAGGCCGGTGAGCCGCCGCAGCGGACTGGCCAGGCTCGGCCCGCTGCCCTGGATTGCGCCCGTCATCCTGCTGATCCTCTTCGTGGTCGTCTGGCCGGTCGTCGAGCTGGTCCGCACCTCGTTCCTCAACATCTCCATCTCCGGCAAGGTGCGCGGCAGTGCCGGGACCGACAAGTACAAGAAGCTCTTCGAGGAGACCGACCTCGGCGCCGTCCTGACCTGGACGGTGATCTGGACGGTCGTCGTCGTGGCCTGCACGATGCTGATCTCGCTGGCCCTCGCCCAGCTCTTCAACCAGAAGTTCCCGGGCCGCACGATCACCCGCTGGGCGCTCATCGCCCCCTGGGCCGCCTCCGTGCTGATGACCGCCATCGGCTTCAAGTGGATGCTCAACCAGACCGCGGGCGTGCTCAACACGGTGATGATGGACCTCGGACTCATCGACGGGCCCGAGGACTGGCTGGGCACCGCGTCCAGCGCCTGGCCCTGGATGATGGCCGTCGCCGTGTTCGTGTCGCTGCCCTTCACCACGTACACGCTGCTCGCCGGGCTCCAGACCATTCCCGGCGAGGTGTACGAGGCCTCGCGCATCGACGGCGCCGGGACCTGGCAGACGTACCGGCACATCACCCTGCCGATGCTGCGCCCGGCGTTCCTGATCGGCGTCGTCATCAACCTGATCAACGTCTTCAACTCCTTCCCGATCATCTGGGCCATGACCCAGGGCGGGCCGGGCTACGACACCTCCACGTCGATGGTGTTCATGTACAAGCTCAAGGAGACCGACATCGGGGAGTCGGCCGCCATGTCGGTCGTCAACTTCCTGCTGGTCGTGGTGCTCGTACTGATCTTCCTGAAGGTCAGCCGCTGGAACGAGGAGGACTGATGGCCACCGCGACGGCCGCCCGGCCGAAGACGACGGGCCCCTCTCCCAAGGCTCCGCGGCGCCCCTTCCGGCCCCGCACCCTGGTGATCGCCGTGGTGGCCTGGGGACTCGCCGCGCTCTTCCTGGCTCCGTACCTGGAAATGATCATTACCGCGCTGCGCCCCAAGTCGGAGCTGCGCGACCGCACCTATCTGCCGAGCAGCTTCGAGTGGTCGAACTTCATCAACGTCTGGAAGGAGTCCGAGCTCGGGCAGAACCTCCAGGTGACGCTGCTGGTCGCGGGCGGGGCGACGGTGCTGGTGCTGCTGGTGGCGCTGCCCGCCGCGTACTACACGGCGCGGATGAAGTTCCGGGGGCGGAAGTTCTTCCTGCTGCTGGTGCTGGTCACCCAGATGTTCCAGCCGACCGCGCTGTTGATCGGCCTGTACCGCGAGTTCTACCAGCTGGGCATGCTCAACTCGGTCTGGACGCTGATCATCACCAACGCGGCCTTCAACCTGGCCTTCGCGGTGTGGATCCTGACCGCCTACATCGGCTCCATCCCGGCGGAGCTGGAGGAGGCGGCGATGGTGGACGGCACGAGTCGCTTCGGCGCGATGATCAGGGTGACGCTGCCGCTGGCGCTGCCCGGTGTGGTGACGGCGCTCATCTTCACGTTCATCACGACGTGGAACGAGTTCGCCATGGGTCTGACCCTGACCACCGACCCGGCAAGTCAGCCGCTGACGGTCGGCATCAACAACTTCATCGGCGCCTACACGGTGCAGTGGAACTACCTCTTCGCCGCGTCCGTGGTGGCGATCGTGCCGGTGATCGTCCTGTTCGCGTTCATCGAGCGCCATGTGGTGTCGGGACTGACGGCGGGGTCGGTGAAGTAGACCTCGCAACAGCCCTGGAAACAGTCCGCTTCCGAGCGGTACGCAGCGCCTGTCGACCCCGGTCGGCAGGCGCTACGTTGCGTTCCGGCCCCGCTTCGCTCAAGGTCTTGACGGGAGTAGGGCGCAAAGACTCTGCTTAGGGTTCACATGTTGGAAGAACGGCGGGGCCCCACAGGCGTGGCCCCGGAGCGGGCGGCCGTCGCGCCGCCCGCCGGTAACGGGAGTGGATGAGTCGATGGAGACTCCGGGGTCGCAGACGTCTCTGCACCGGGCCAACCTTGAGCGGGTCGTGCGCGCGGTGCGCATGGCGGGCTCGCTGACCCAGGCCGAGATCGCGAGAAGCACCGGGCTCTCCGCCGCCACGGTCTCCAACATCGTCCGCGAGCTGAAGGACGGCGGGACCGTCGAGGTCACCCCCACGTCGGCGGGCGGACGCAGGGCGCGCAGCGTCTCGCTCAGCGGTGACGCGGGCGTCGTCATCGGCGTCGACTTCGGCCATACGCACCTGCGCGTCGCGGTCGGCAACCTGGCCCACCAGGTCCTCGCCGAGGAGTCCGAGCCCCTCGACGTCGACGCCTCGGCCGCCCAGGGCTTCGACCGCGCCGAGCAGCTGGTCAAACGCCTGATCGCGGTCACCGGCATCGGCCAGGACAAGGTCATCGGCGTCGGCCTGGGCGTCCCGGGACCGATCGACGTCGAATCGGGCCTGCTCGGCTCCACCGCGATCCTGCCGGGGTGGCAGGGCATCAACCCGAGCGAGGAGCTGTCGGGGAGGCTCGGAGTCCCGGTGTACGTCGACAACGACGCCAACCTCGGGGCGCTCGGCGAACTGGTCTGGGGCGCCGGACGCGGCGTGCGCGACCTCGCCTACATCAAGGTCGCCAGCGGTGTCGGCGCAGGTCTGGTGATAGACGGCCGCGTCTACCGGGGCCCCGGCGGCACGGCCGGCGAGATCGGCCACATCACGCTCGACGAGTCGGGCCCGGTCTGCCGCTGCGGCAACCGCGGCTGCCTGGAGACCTTCACCGCCGCGCGGTACGTACTGCCGCTGCTGATGCCGGGGCACGGCCCCGACCTGACCATGGAGCGCGTCGTCCAGCTCGCCCGGGAGGGCGACCCCGGCTGCCGCAGGGTGATCGCGGACGTGGGCCGCCACATCGGCAGCGGCGTCGCGAACCTGTGCAACCTCCTCAACCCCAGCAGGGTCGTCCTCGGCGGCGATCTCGCGGAGTCGGGCGAGCTGGTGCTCGGCCCGATCCGCGACTCCGTGTCGCGGTACGCGATCCCCAGCGCGGCGCGGCACCTGAGCGTGCTGCCGGGTGCGCTGGGAGGCCGGGCGGAAGTGCTGGGCGCCCTGGCGCTCGTACTGAACGAAATGGGCGATTCGACCCTGTTGGACACCGCTCGGACAGCCAATTCCCTTGGTGTGGACCAGAGTTCCACCCCCGCCTTCACTTAGATAACGAATGGCACCGTTGTCATCTCGTTAAGGGTTTACTCCTTGACGCTATGGCGACGCGCGAGTTGACTTCCAGACACCTCGGCCGCAACGACGCGGCCTCGTCAGGGAGGCATTCCACATGAACGCAATGACGCGCCGCGTCGTCATAGCCACGGCCGCGGTCTCCATGGCCGTCTCGCTCTCCGCCTGCGGCAAGGCGGGCGAGGGCGACAAGGCCGGCGGCGGTTCCTCGAAGGGCAGCGGCGACCTCGGCAAGACCATCGGTCTGCTGCTGCCGGAGAACAAGACCACGCGCTACGAGACCTTCGACCGCCCGATCATGGAAGCGAAGATCAAGGCGCTGTGCTCGGACTGCGAAGTCAAGTACAACAACGCCGCGCAGGACATCGAGCAGCAGAAGAAGCAGTTCGACGCGCTCGTCACGCAGGGCGTCAAGGTGATCATCTTTGACGCGGTCGACTTCAAGGCCCCCAAGGCCTGGATCACCCAGGCCGCGAAGCAGGGCGTCAAGGTCGTCGCGTACGACCGCCTCACCGAGGGCCCGATCTCGGCGTACGTCTCGTACGACAACGAGAAGATCGGCACCCTCCAGGGCGAGGCCCTGGTCAAGGCCCTGGGCGACAAGGCCAAGGACTCCAACGTCGTCATGATCAACGGGTCTCCGACCGATCCGAACGCCGGCTTCTTCAAGAAGGGCGCGGAGACCGTCCTGAAGAAGGAGACGAAGAAGATCGTCTACTCCCAGGACATCCCGGACTGGTCCCCGGACGAGGCGAACAAGAAGATGGGTGCCGCCATCGACTCGCTCGGCAAGGACGGCTTCCAGGGCGTCTACTCGGCCAACGACGGCATGGCGGGCGGCATCATCACCGCCCTGAAGAAGCAGAACGTCAAGGTCCCGGTCGGCGGCCAGGACTCCGAGCTCGCCGGTCTCCAGCGCATCCTCACGGGTGACCAGGCCTTCTCGATCTACAAGCAGATCAAGCCGGAGGCCGAGACCACCGCCGAGATCGCGGTGCGGATCCTCAAGGGCGAGAAGTTCGACGACCTGGCTCCGACCAAGGTCGACAGCATCTCCGGGGAGTTCAAGGGCACCCCGTCCAAGCTGTACGACGCGCAGGTCGTGACCAAGGACAACATCGCGAGCACGGTCATCAAGGACAAGGTCTACAAGGCCTCCGAGATCTGCACGGCCGACTTCAAGAAGGCCTGCGACGCGGCGGGTATCAAGTAACTCGCTTTCCTGGTACGGAAGTTGACGGGCCCCCGGCCCGGACCGACCCGTACGCAGTCGGGCCGGCGCCCCGCCCCCGCACGGGCCGGGCGCCGGCCCCGCCCTCCGCAGGTCCCCGCCCCCCGCAAGTCCTTGTGCACCACGCACCACCATCCCCGCCGGTCAGGCGGCGAAGGAGATGATTCACGTGTCCGCTACGCCCGTGCTGGCGTTGCGCGGAGTCTCCAAGCGGTTCGGCGCCGTCCAGGCGCTCACCGACGTAGACCTGGAGATTCAGCCCGGCGAGGTGGTCGCCCTCGTCGGCGACAACGGCGCCGGAAAGTCCACCCTCGTCAAGACGATCTCGGGAGTCCACCCGATCGACGAGGGCACCATCGAGTGGGACGGCAAGCCGGTGCACGTCAACCGGCCGCAGGACGCCCAGAACCTCGGAGTCGCCACCGTCTACCAGGACCTGGCGCTCTGCGACAACCTCGATGTCGTCGCCAACCTCTTCCTCGGCAGCGAGATCCGCCGCGGCTCGGTGCTCAACGAGATCGCGATGGAGAAGCGCGCCAAGGAGCTCCTGGACACCCTGTCCATCCGGATCCCGAGCGTCCGCATCCCGGTCGCCTCGCTCTCCGGCGGTCAGCGCCAGGTCGTCGCCATCGCGCGCGCCCTGGTCGGCGACCCGAAGGTGGTCATCCTCGACGAGCCGACCGCCGCCCTCGGCGTCGAGCAGACCGCGCAGGTCCTCGACCTGGTCGAGCGGCTGCGCGAGCGTGGTCACGGCGTCATCCTCATCAGCCACAACATGGAGGACGTGCGCGCCGTCGCGGACAAGGTGGCGGTACTGCGCCTGGGCCGCAACAACGGCGTCTTCGACGTGAAGACGACCTCCCACGAAGTGATCATCTCCGCCATCACCGGCGCCACGGACAACGCCGTGACCCGCCGCAAGGCGCGTACGGCCGCGGCCACGAAGGAGGACGCGAAGTGAGCGACCTCGCCAAGACCCCCGAGAACAAGACCCCCGGGAAGAAGCCCGCCGGAAAGCAGCCCTCGGAGAAGCAGTCCGCCGGGAAGCAGTCCGCCGGGAAGCCGGCGGTTCCCGCAGCGGACGCCGCGGCAGGCCCGGCGGCCCCCGCCGTCGACCCCCGCCTCCTCGTCCGCGAAGAGGGCTTCAAGGGCTACCTGAGCGAATTCGGCCGCAAGGTGCGCGGCGGTGAACTCGGCTCGCTGCCCGTCGTCGTCGGCCTGATCGTCATCGCGGTCGTCTTCCAGCTGCAGAACAGCAACTTCCTCTCCGCCAGCTCCCTCGCCAACATCGCCGTCTACAGCTCCGGCATGGGCATCATGGCGGTCGGCATCGTCTTCGTCCTGCTGCTCGGCGAGATCGACCTCTCGGTCGGCTCGGTCGCGGGCGTCGGCGCGGCGATATGGGCGGTGCTCCAGGTCTCCAACGGCATGAACGGCTGGCTCGCCATCGGCGTGGCCCTGCTCTCCGGCCTCGCCCTGGGTCTCCTGCACGGCTTCTTCTTCGCCAAGATCGGCGTCCCGGCCTTCGTCGTCACCCTGGCCGGGTTCCTCGGCTGGAGCGGCCTCCAGATCTGGCTGATGGGCAAGGAAGGCTCGATCAACACCCCGACCGGCAGCGTGGTCGAGAACCTGACCAACTACTACTTCGAGGACAAGTTCGCGGCCTACGGCCTGGCCGCCGTCGCGATCGTGCTCTACGCCCTCTCGATGTTCCTGGACAGCAAGCGCCGCCGGGCCGCCGCCCTGCCCGCCCGTCCGACCAGCGAGATCGCGCTCCGCACGGTCGTCGTCGCGGTGCTGTGCCTGCTCGTCGCGTACTTCCTGAACGAGCCGGTCGGCGCCCGCGGTCTGCCGCTCGCCCTGGTCCTCTTCCTGGCGGTGCTGCTGGTCGCGGACTTCGTGGCCCGCCGCACCACCTTCGGCCGTCAGGTCTTCGCGGTCGGCGGCAACGCCGAGGCCGCCCGCCGTGCGGGCATCAGCGTCGACCGGATCCGGATCACCGTCTTCGGCATCTCCGGTCTGCTCGCCGCCTTCGGCGGACTCTTCCTGGCCAGCCTCTCGGGCGGCGCCACCAAGAGCCTCGGCGCGAACAACACCCTGATGCTCGTCATCGCAGCCGCCGTCATCGGAGGCACCAGCCTCTTCGGCGGCCGGGGCAAGGTCTGGTCCGCACTGCTCGGCATGATCGTGATCCAGGCCATCCAGCAGGGCCTGAACATGCTCGGCATGGCGAGCGAGATCCAGTACATGATCACCGGCGCGGTCCTCCTCGCCGCCGTGGTCATCGACTCGCTGTCCCGCCGCACCCAGAAGAGCGCAGGCCGCGCCTAGGGTCTGCCCGGAAAGTCACTAACAGCCCAACCTTCACGTGCCCGGCACCGACACACCCGGTGCCGGGCACATCTGTGCACGGGTGACCCATTCGAGTGATACAGGTCGCACAACCCGCCGATCGCCGCCGCGCGCGGAACATTAGACTCGGCAGATCGGCACGAACGTCCAAGCACTTGATGTGCAAGTAAGCCAGTTCAACCGCAAGGAGGCACGGGTGGCTCTGCTGACCCGTATCAAGGGACCGCGCGACCTGGACCGGCTGTCCCCGGAGCAGCTCGACCGGCTCGCGGCGGAGATCCGGACCTTCCTCGTCGACGAGGTGTCCAAGACCGGCGGCCACCTGGGCCCCAACCTGGGCGTGGTCGAGCTGACCATCGCCCTGCACCGGGTCTTCGAGTCGCCGAAGGACAGGGTCCTCTGGGACACAGGCCACCAGAGCTACGTGCACAAGCTGCTCACCGGCCGGCAGGACTTCACCCGGCTGAAGATGAAGGGCGGCCTCTCCGGCTACCCGGCGCGTGCCGAGTCCGAGCACGACGTCATCGAGAACAGCCACGCCTCCACCGTCCTCGGCTGGGCCGACGGCCTCGCGAAGGCCAACGAGGTGCTCGGCAAGGACGACGCGGTCGTCGCCGTCATCGGTGACGGCGCCCTGACCGGCGGCATGGCCTGGGAGGCGCTGAACAACATCGCCGTCGCCAAGGACCGCCCGCTGGTCATCGTCGTCAACGACAACGAGCGCTCCTACGCACCCACCATCGGCGGCCTCGCCAACCACCTGGCCACCCTGCGCACCACGGACGGCTACGAGCGCTTCCTCGCCAAGGGCAAGGACCTGCTGGAGCGCACCCCGGTCGTCGGCCGGCCGCTGTACGAGACGCTGCACGGCGCGAAGAAGGGCCTCAAGGACTTCATCGCCCCGCAGGGCATGTTCGAGGACCTCGGCATCAAGTACGTCGGCCCGATCGACGGTCACGACATCGAAGCCCTCGAATCCGCCCTCCAGCGCGCCAAGCGCTTCGGCGGCCCGGTCATCGTGCACTGCCTCACCGAGAAGGGCCGCGGCTACCAGCCCGCCCTCGCCGACGAGGCCGACCGCTTCCACGCCGTCGGCAAGATCCACCCGGACACCGGCCTCCCGATCGCCTCCTCCGGCGTCGACTGGACCTCGGTCTTCGGCGAGGAGATGGTCAAGCTCGGCAAGGAGCGGGGGGACATCGTCGCGATCACCGCGGCCATGCTCCAGCCGGTCGGCCTGGACAAGTTCGCCAAGGCGTTCCCGGACCGGGTCTACGACGTGGGCATCGCCGAGCAGCACGCCGCCGTTTCCGCGGCGGGTCTCGCCACGGGCGGCCTGCACCCCGTCTTCGCCGTGTATGCGACATTCCTCAATCGTGCCTTCGACCAGGTCCTGATGGACGTCGCCCTCCACAAGTGCGGTGTGACGTTCGTACTGGACCGGGCGGGCGTCACCGGCACCGACGGCGCCTCGCACAACGGCATGTGGGACATGTCGATCCTCCAGTGCGTGCCGACCCTGCGGATCGCCGCCCCGCGCGACGCCGACCAGGTCCGCGCCCAGCTGCGCGAGGCCGTCCAGGTCGAGGACGCACCGACCGTCGTCCGCTTCTCCAAGGGAGCGGTCGGCCCGGCGGTCAAGGCCGTCGGCCGGGCGGGCGGCATGGACATCCTGCGCAGGCCCGCCACCGACGTGGCCCGCCCGGACGTCCTCCTGGTCTCCGTCGGCGCCCTCGCCCCCATGTGCCTGGAGATCGCGGAACTCCTCGACGCGCAGGGCATCTCCTCCACGGTCGTCGACCCCCGCTGGGTCAAGCCGGTCGACGAGGCGATGGCCCCGCTCGCCGAGCAGCACCGGGTCGTCGTCACCGTCGAGGACAACTCCCGTGCCGGCGGCGTCGGTTCCGCCGTCGCCCAGGCGCTGCGCGACGCGGACGTCGACGTACCGCTGCGCGACTTCGGCATCCCGCCGCGGTTCCTGGACCATGCCTCCCGCAAGGAGGTCATGGCCGAGATCGGGCTGACCGCCCCGGACATCGCCCGCCAGGTCACCGGCCTCGTCGCGAAGATCGACGGACGGCTGGACCGGACGGCGGCAGAGGTCGCCCGCGACTGACGCACCGCAGCCCCTGTGGCGGCGCCGCCGCATTAAGTGTCCGGGTCGGAGGGAAACCTTCGGCCCGGACCTTTTCGTACATTCGTCCCATCGAGTGAAACCCCCTCCCCACACTCGCGAACCGGGACGAATGATCACGATGATTGCGGAAAACCGTCCCCTCACACACACCCGGAACGTGGGCGACGGCCGACAGGCGGAGGTGCTTCGGTGAGTACAGAACACCAGGGATCCACGGGCGGTGGTCCGGCCGGAGACCCGGACAGCGGCGCGAGCAGGACCCGTGCGGGAGTTCTCCGTACCAAGACGGTCGAGCAGTCGATCAGGGACACCGAGGAGCCGGAGCACGCGCTCAAGAAGTCCCTCTCCGCGCTCGACCTGACGGTCTTCGGCGTCGGCGTCATCATCGGCACCGGCATCTTCGTCCTGACCGGCAAGATCGCCAAGGAGACGGCCGGGCCCTCGGTGGCCCTGGCCTTCGTCGCCGCGGGCGTCGTCTGCGGCCTCGCGGCCCTCTGCTACGCCGAGTTCGCGTCGACGGTCCCGGTCGCCGGGTCCGCCTACACCTTCTCGTACGCCTCGCTGGGCGAGCTGCCCGCCTGGATCATCGGCTGGGACCTCGTCCTGGAGCTGGCGCTCGGCTGTGCGGTGGTGGCCGTCGGCTGGTCCGGGTACATGCGCTCGCTGCTCGACACGGCGGGCGTCCACCTCCCGGACTTCCTCTCCGGCACCCACGACGGGAAGTTCGGCTTCGACCTGCTGGCCTGCATCCTGGTGCTGGTCATCACCGTGATCCTGGTCGCCGGGATGAAGCTCTCCTCCCGGGTGACGAGCATCATCGTCGCCATCAAGGTGACGGTGGTCCTGCTGGTCATCTTCGTCGGCGCCTTCTTCATCACCGGCTCGAACTACAAGCCCTTCATCCCGCCGTCCCAGGACACGGAGGGCGGCGCGGGCCTCACCGCGCCCCTGGTCCAGCTGATCTTCGGCTTCACCCCGACCAGCTTCGGCGTGATGGGCATCTTCACGGCCGCGGCGGTCGTCTTCTTCGCGTTCATCGGCTTCGACATCGTCGCCACCGCAGCCGAGGAGACCCGCAACCCGCAGCGCGACGTGCCGCGCGGAATCCTCGGCTCGCTCATCATCTGCACGCTCCTCTACGTGGCCGTGTCGGTCGTCGTCACCGGCATGCAGAAGTACAGCGACCTGTCGACGAACGCGCCGCTCGCCGACGCCTTCAAATCGGTCGGCCACCCCTTCTGGGCGGGCCTGATCAGCTTCGGCGCAGCCGTGGGCCTCACCTCGGTCTGCATGATCCTCCTCCTCGGCCAGTCCCGGGTCTTCTTCGCGATGAGCCGCGACGGCCTGCTCCCGAGGACGTTCTCGCACGTCCACCCGCGCTTCGGGACCCCCTACCGCTCGACGATCCTGCTCGGCGTGATCGTCGCCGTCGTCGCGGGCTTCACCTCGATCGACGAGCTCGCCGAACTGGTCAACATCGGCACCCTCTTCGCCTTCGTCGTGGTCGCCGTCGGCGTCGTCATCCTGCGCCGCAAGCGCCCGGACCTGCCGCGCTCCTTCAGGACCCCGCTGGTCCCGCTGGTCCCGGCGCTGTCCGTACTGGCGTCCCTGTGGCTGATGCTGAACCTGCCGGCGGAGACGTGGCTGCGGTTCGGGGTGTGGATGCTCGTCGGCGTGGTCGTGTACTTCGTGTACGGCAAGAAGAACAGCAAGCTGGGCAAGCTGGAGGGATAGAACACGGGCCACCCCGGCCACCCACGAACCCGGCCCTTCGCCCGGGTGCCCCGCCCCGGGCCCGGCCCGGTCCGGTCCTTGGTGTTGTGGCTGGTCCCCGCGTCCCGGCCCGGTACGTGGGCGTGGCCCGGCGCCTTGGGTCTGTGGGGGGCCCGATAACTTTGGCCGCATGTCCGCCGAGCAGCCCGCCGCCGTGCGCCCCGTGCCCTCTTCCGCCCGCGGGCGCTACTGGCGGCGTCTCCTCCCCGGCCTCCTGCTGCTGGCGGCTGCCACCCGGCTGCCCTCCTTCGCCCACCCCCTCTGGAACCCCGACGAGGGCTTCCTCGCCGTGCAGGCGCGTCAGCTCGCCGCCGGGGGAGTGCTCTACGACACGGTCGTGGACCGGAAGCCGCCGTTCGTCCCCTGGCTGTACGAGGGTGTCTTCGCCGTCTTCGGGGACGACTCCCTCGTCCCCGTCAAGATCCTCGCGGTCCTCGCACTCTTCGCGACGGCGGCCCTCCTCGCCTCGCTCGCCCGGCGCAGGTGGGGCGACCGCTCGGGAGCGGTGGCGGGCGTTGCCTTTCTGCTGATTTCCGTGGGGCTGCACCCGGAGGACACCCAGGCGGCCGGCTTCGGGCTCTTCATGCTGCCGTTCACTGCGCTCGCGGTGTGGTGCGCCGACCGCAGGGCCTGGACCTGGGCGGGGGCCGCGGTCGCGGGGGCGTTCCTGACGAAGCAGACCGGTGGCGCGGTGCTCGTTCCGGTGCTGTGGCTCGCCTGGACCACCGCTTCCGGGGGACGGGGCCGGGCCCTGCTCCGTACCGGGGCGGGATTCGCCGTACCCGTGGCGGCCACCGCAGTGATCACCGGTCCCGGCGGCTTCCTCTTCTGGGTGGTCACGGGTTCCGGTTCGTACGCGGACCTCACCGGCTCGGGCCTGCACGCGCTCGGCCGCGGCTTCGGAAACGCGCTGATCCTCGCGGGCGCCTGCCTCGGCCTGCTGATTCCCCTCGTACGACGGCTGAAGGTGCCCGGCGCGGACCTGTGGCTCTGGCTGGCGGCATCCGCCGTCGCCGTCATCACCGGATTCCACTTCTTCGGCCACTACTACCTGCAGCTCATGCCGCCGCTCGCCCTGCTCGGCACGGCGGCCCTCCAGGCACTGCCCAGGCGCTGGACACCGGCCGCTCTCGCCCTCACCGCCTGCACCTGTGCGGCCTTCCTGACCTGGGGCTTCCTCGCCCCCCGCCCCGAACTCGCGCACGCACAGCGCCTCGCGGAAGCGATCCGTACCCGCACCGCACCCACCGACCGCGTGCTGATCTGGGGCATGCACCCCGAGACGTACTGGCTGGCCGACCGCACCCCGGCGAGCCGCTACCTCACCGCGGGCCTGCTGACGAACTTCAGCGGCGGGCGGACCGGCTCCCAGGTGGGCGAGGAGCACGGGGTGGAGGGCAGCGGGCCGCTCTTCCGCGCCGAGCTCGCCCGGCACCGCCCTGTCGTGATCGTCGACGACTCACGCGGCAAGCCGTACGCCCCGGACCGGATGCCGACGCTCCGGAAGGTGCTGGCGGAGCACTACGTACGGGCGGCGACGATCGACGGCGCCGTCCTCTACGTACGCGCGCCGGACGAGCCGTAGGCCGCAGGGACCTAGTCCCGTACGGAACGCGGGCCCGCGCACTCCGCCCCGAGCGCCTCCACCCGCCGCCGCAGCTCGCGGTCGGCGGTGACGACCAGACAAGCCCTGTCCGCGTCCCGCTCGGCGACGACCGCCACGATGCGGTCGTCGCCGCTCCCGGAAGCGGCCACCACCCGCACCCCCGGCACGGACTCCACGCCCCGGGCCGCCCCCTCCACGACGAGCACGAGTTCGACGGGTCCCGGCCGCCCGGCGACGCCCTCGGCGGCGTACGCGGGAAGCCGGTCGCGCAGCCGCTCGGCGGCCCCGCGCCGGTCCTTCCACCAGCCGTCGGGCACGGATCCGACGACGTTGGCGGCATCGACGACCACGAGGGCCGGCAGGGGCGTGGTGGATGTCATGGGGCCAGCGTCCCACGTCCCGGATGTCCGACCAGCCGCCTATTCTTGAGTCGAACCAGTGAGCGAGTACAAGCGAGTACAACGGAAAGGCGGCTGTCGCGTCATGGGGCTCGGTACCGCGGGTGTGACCAGGAAAAGGGCCATTGCCCCGCTGTCGGGCGAAAGCTGGCTGCTGCGCGGCAAGGACGGCAGGCTCAGTGCGTACGCGACCGCCGACGGCGGTCTGCTGCGCTGGACCGAGACGCGCCCCGGCGGGCCCGACTGGGAGGGCCCCGAGTTCTTCGGGGCGGCCTCGGTCGAGGGGCTGGCTGTGGCGCAGGGCCCGGACGGCTTCGTGCACGTCGTGGGACGCGGCACGGCCAAGGACGGCGGGCCGGACTACGTGCACGCGACGCAGTACCAGTCCGGCCGCCCGTTCGGCTCCTGGCACTCCCTGGGCAGCTACCGCTACCCGGAGCCGGAGAAGAACGCCAAGCTCGGCCTCCCCGCGGTCGCGGTCGGCGCGGCGGGCGCGGTCCACGTCTTCCTGCGGAACGCCCACGGCGGCGTGCTCATGCGCTGCCAGGCCGCGAGCGGGAAGTGGGGCGGCTGGCAGGACCTGATCGGTTCGCGCGCCGAGGAGGCCCTGGTTCCGACGGCCAAGGCATCGGGCCTGATCGAGCTGCTGGCGGTGAAGAAGGACGGCACGGTGCTGCGCTGGACGCAGGACAAGCAGGGAGCGGCCTTCGGGCGGGTGACCGTCATCCCGTTCACGGTCACCGCGGGCACGGTGACCGCGCTGGAGACCTCGGAGGACGGCCTCACGTACTACGGGGACGTACGGAGCGAAGGCACGGCCGGCGAAGCGGACGCCGGCGCGGACCCGGACGCCGCCCCGGTCGGCGGGCAGATCACCGCATTCCGCCCGGCTCCCGTCGAGGAGCGGCCGGACGGCGCGGAATCCGACCCCGCCGTGGTCACGTCCCTGGTGTCCACCCCCCTCGGCGGTACGCCCGCCGCCGCACCCCCCGCCCGCACGGCGGCCCTGCGCGCGACGATGGACGGCCACGACTGCACGATCCTGGCCCACCGCGCCGCCACCGGCCGCCCCGCCCTGGCCGCCTGCCGGACGCTGGCCGAGCACGAGGGCGTGTGGTGGGCGGAGACAGGACCGGAGTGCGTGGGCGCACCGGCGCTCGCGCTGGACGCGGCGGACCGGGTGGTCATGGCAGTGATCGGCACGGACGGCGCACTGCACGTGGCCCGGCAGCGGACGGACGAGAAGGGCCTGGCGCTGGCGGCCTGGCAGGGCATCTGACCCGACCTGCCCGTACGAGCCGCCGCATGAGCCGTGCGGGCCGTACGGGCCGCATGAGAGCCGTACGGGCCTACGTAGCCGCATGAGAGCCGTGCGGACCGTACGAGCCATGAGTAGCCGTGCGGGCCGTACGAGCCGCGTGAGAGAGCCGTACGAGCCGCGCAAGCCGTACAAAGCGCGAGGGCCGCACCGGGAAGTCCCGGTGCGGCCCTCGCTCATTCGGACGGCAGAAGCGTCAGAAGCGGCAGCAGCGTTACGCCGGAACGCTCGCCACGCCCTGCGCCAGGAACTTCTTGCCCGTCGCCCGCTCGGAGAAGCCCTCACGGTCCAGGTACGGCGTGATGCCGCCCAGGTGGAAGGGCCAGCCCGCGCCCGTGATCAGGCACAGGTCGATGTCCTGCGCCTCGGCCACGACACCCTCGTCGAGCATCAGACCGATCTCCTGCGCGACCGCGTCCATGACGCGGGTGCGGACCTGCTCCTCGGTCAGGACGGTGTCGCCCTGCTTGAGGAGCGCCGCGACCTCGGGGTCCAGCTCCGGCTTGCCGGAGTCGTAGACGTAGAAGCCGCGCTTGCCGGCCTTGACCACGGCGGCCAGGTTCGGCGAGACCGTGAAGCGGTCCGGGAAGGCCCGGTTCAGGGTCTCCGAGACGTGCAGGCCGATGGCCGGGCCGACCAGCTCAAGGAGGACGAGCGGAGACATCGGCAGACCGAGCGGCTCGACGCCCTTCTCGGCGACGGCGACCGGGGTGCCCTCGTCGATGACGTTCTGGATCTCGCCCATGAAGCGGGTCAGGATGCGGTTGACGACGAACGCCGGGGCGTCCTTCACCAGCACGGCCGTCTTCTTCAGCTTGCGGGCGACACCGAAGGCCGTGGCCAGCGACGCGTCGTCCGTCTTCTCGCCGCGGACGATCTCCAGGAGCGGGAGGATCGCGACCGGGTTGAAGAAGTGGAAGCCCACGACCCGCTCGGGGTTCTTCAGCTTCGACGCCATCTCTGTGATGGAGAGCGACGAGGTGTTGGTGGCGAGGATCGCGTGGGCGGGGGCGACCGCCTCGACCTCCGCGAACACCTGCTGCTTGACCGACATCTCCTCGAAGACCGCTTCGATGATGAAGTCGGCGTCGGCGAAGCCGTCGGCCTTGTTCAGGACGCCGGAGACCAGGGCCTTGAGGCGGTTGGCCTTGTCCTGGTTGATGCGGCCCTTGCCGCGCAGCTTCTCGATCTCGGTGTGGACGTAGCCCACGCCCTTGTCGATCCGCTCCTGGTCGATGTCGGTCAGGACGACCGGCACCTCCAGACGGCGCAGGAAGAGCAGGGCGAGCTGCGAGGCCATCAGACCCGCGCCCACCACACCGACCTTGGTGACCGGGCGGGCCAGGTTCTTGTCCGGGGCACCGGCCGGGCGCTTGGCACGCTTCTGGACCAGGTTGAACGCGTAGATGCCGCTGCGCAGTTCGCCGCCCATGATCAGGTCGGCGAGCGCCTGGTCCTCGGCGTCGAAACCGGCCGACAGGTCGCCGGACTTGGCGGCCTCGATGATGTCCAGCGCGCGGTAGGCGGCCGGGGCCGCGCCGTGCACCTTCGAGTCGGCGACGAAACGGCCGCGTGCGACGGCGGCGTCCCAGCCCTCGCCCCGGTCGATCTCCGGACGTACGACCTCCAGCTCGCCGCGCAGGACCGAGGAGGTCCAGATCAGCGACTGCTCCAGGAAGTCCGCACCCTCGAAGATCGCGTCGGCGATGCCGAGCTCGAAGACCTGCTTGCCCTTGAGCTGTCGGTTCTGGTTGAGCGAGTTCTCGATGATGACCGAGACGGCCTTGTCGGCGCCGATCAGGTTCGGGAGCAGCGCACAGCCGCCCCAGCCCGGGACCAGGCCGAGGAAGACCTCGGGGAGCGAGAAGGCCGCGATGGAGGTCGAGACCGTGCGGTACGAGCAGTGCAGACCGACCTCGACGCCGCCGCCCATCGCCGCACCGTTGTAGTACGCGAAGGTCGGGACCGCGAGGCCCGAAAGACGGCGGAAGACGTCGTGGCCGCCCTTGCCGATGGCGAGCGCGTCCTCGTGGCGGCCCAGCAGCTCGACGCCCTTGAGGTCGGCGCCGACCGCGAAGATGAACGGCTTGCCGGTGATGCCGATGCCGACGATGGAGCCCTCGGAGGCCTCCTTCTCGACCTGGTCGACGGCGGCGTTCAGATTCGCCAGCGACTGGGGGCCGAAGGTGGTCGGCTTGGTGTGGTCCAGGCCGTTGTCGAGCGTGATGAGTGCGAAGTTGCCTGCGCCGCCCGGGAGTTGCAGGTGGCGTACGTGCGCCTGCGTGACGACCTCGTCCGGGAACAGCTCGGCCGCGCCCTTCAGGAGATCGGTGGTGGTGGTGCTCACTTGTCGTCGCCTCCGTTGAAGTGCGGGTTCTCCCAGATGACCGTGCCGCCCATGCCGAAGCCGACGCACATGCTCGTCAGGCCGTAGCGGACGTGCGGCTGCTCCTCGAACTGGCGGGCCAGCTGCGTCATCAGGCGTACGCCGGAGGAGGCGAGGGGGTGACCGAAGGCGATGGCGCCGCCGTACTGGTTCACGCGCGGGTCGTCCTCGGCGATGCCGAAGTGGTCGAGCATGGCCAGCACCTGGACGGCGAAGGCCTCGTTGATCTCGAACAGGCCGATGTCGTCGATGGTCAGGCCCGCCTTGGCGAGGGCCTTCTCGGTCGCCGGGACCGGTCCGATGCCCATGACCTCGGGCTCGACGCCGATGTAGGCGTACGAGACCAGGCGCATCTTGACGGGGAGGCCGAGCTCGCGCGCGACGTCCTCGGCGGCGATCAGGGAGGCGGTGGCGCCGTCGTTCAGACCGGCCGCGTTACCGGCGGTCACCCGGCCGTGCGGGCGGAACGGCGTCTTGAGGCCCGCGAGGGACTCCATCGTCGTGCTCGGGCGCATCGGCTCGTCGGTGGTGGCCAGGCCCCAACCGGTCTCGCCCGCTTCGGCGTTGGTGCGGCGCACCGAAACCGGCACCAGGTCGGCCTGGATCTTGCCGTTCGCGTACGCCTTCGCGGCCTTCTCCTGCGAGCGCACGGCGTAGGCGTCCGCGCGCTCCTTGGAGATGCCGGGGAAGCGGTCGTGCAGGTTCTCGGCGGTCATGCCCATGAAGAGGGCGGACTCGTCGACCAGCTTGTCGGAGACGAAGCGCGGGTTGGGGTCCACGCCCTCGCCCATGGGGTGGCGGCCCATGTGCTCGACGCCGCCCGCGAGGGCGATGTCGTACGCACCGAAGGCCACGCCGCCCGCGACGGACGTCACGGCGGTCATCGCGCCGGCGCACATGCGGTCGATCGAGAAGCCGGGCACGGAGGTCGGCAGACCCGCGAGGATTCCGGCGGTACGGCCCAGGGTCAGGCCCTGGTCGCCGATCTGGGTGGTCGCGGCGATCGCGACCTCGTCCACGAGTGCGGGGTCGAGGTCCGGGTTGCGGCGCAGCAGCTCCCGGATCGCCTTCACGACGAGATCGTCGGCCCGGGTCTCGTGGTAGATGCCCTTCGGGCCCGCCTTGCCGAACGGGGTGCGGACGCCGTCGACGAAGACGACGTCCCTGACGGTACGAGGCACGATTGGCTCTCCTCCAGGGTGCGGGGTGGCGCTGCTGCCGTACGGGTACGCCGAGGTGGGCGCACCGCACAGACCCATGCTACTTACGAGTAACCAAGCTGCCCACCCCTCACGGCCGGAGCGGTGAAGGTCACATTCGGCGCGGGTGGCCCCGAGGGCGTCCCGGGTGGCGGAAAGTCGCCGGTGCGTACCCGGCGGCGGGCTGCGGCGGTCGGCCGTGACGTGGCCCTGAGCGGATCGTGACGTGGCCCTGAGCGGATTCCGACTCGCCTGCCCCGTACGGAATTTGGAGCCCTTCGGTTCCCTTTTCCGGCTGGAAAATTGGTCTGGACCATACCGCTCGGTAGCCCTTAGGCTCGCCTCAAGATCGTGCGTCTCCGACGGGCGAAACGGCTCTCACCTGCCCTTTTCTACCCCCGCCTGCCCTTTTCTGCTGTGCTCTGCCTGCCGATGGGAAAGACCGTGCATGACGTGCTCGACCTAGTGGTGGTGCTGCGGGCTGAGGATGCGGCCCTCGACTTCCTCTCCGTACTCAGTGGTTCCGCTTCGCCGTCCGGCGGCTCCGTTCCGCGGGAGATCCGCGTGCTGTGCTGCGACACCGGGCAGTGGGTGGACCTGCCGCCCGACGGCTCCCTGCCGGACCGGCTCGCCGCCCTCGCCCCGCACATACGGGCGCCGGAGGACCTGGGTGCCCCGCCCGGGGCCGACCGGCTGTCCGGTCTCCTCAGGGAGGCCGCCGCCGGACGCCCCGCCCGGGTCTGGACCCATTCGCCCGCGGACAACCGCCGCGGCCGGGGGCGGGTCGGCCGCGACGTCGCGGCGGGCGACCACGGGCTGCCCGTGCGCCACGCCGTCGGCTACTCCCCGTTCCTCCAGTTCGTCAGCGACGAGGACCACCCGCTGGACCGGGCCGGGGTCGCCGCCAAACTCGACTTCGTCAACCGGTACTGCGGGCCGCTCCTGAGCACCGAAGTGCCCGAATCCATGATCTACACCGCACGCGTCCCGGCCGCCGAACGCTTCTTCACCACGGACGGACCGCGCGAACGCGAGGGCCTGTACGCCCTGTTGGCGAGCCTCGGCGAGGAGGCGGCCACGGTCGCCGACCCGTGGGAGTTCGAGACGTCCGCCTACGAGGGGGCCAGACTGGACGCCACCACCACCTGGGTGGCCCGGCACCGGGCGCCCGAAGAGGGGCCGCTCGTCGAGGCGGGCGCCTGCGAGGGCGCGCTCACCGTGCGGCTCGCCGCCAAGGGGTACGAGGTCGACGCCACGGAACCCAACACGCTCTTCCGGGACCGGCTCGCCGGGACCGTCGGGACGGGCTTCGAAGGGGTACGCGTCCACGCGGACGCCCTCGAAGCGCTCGCGCAGTCGCGCCGACTGCCGGGCTCGGCGTACCTCCTCGTCGAAATGCTCTACTACGGCCAGGACCTGGACCTCCTCGACGACCTCCCCACCGATCTCGTACTCCTCGCCCTGGAACCCGCCGCACTGGCCGAACGGGTCCGCCCGTGGCTGGCGGGGACGTCCTGCTGGACGCAGGTGGACGAGACCGTGCTGGTCGCCCCCGCCCTGGAACCGGTGTGCGGAGGCCGCGCCTACCTGAGCAAACGCGGCAGCACGGGGATCGCCCTGCGCAGATCCACTGCGTGAGGGTGTGGGGGGGCTGAGCGGTGAAGGGGGTCCGCCCTGGTCCGGCGCACCCCGCCGACCGAGCCGGGGCCGCCCGACTCGCAGGGCCCGGCGGTTCGGCCGGTAGTCGCCGCCTGACGGGGGAGGGGCGGCGGCGCTGCTGGAACCAGAGTCCGGGCCGGAACCTGGCGGGTGCCTGTCGGCGGGACGAGCGGGGCGGAGCCTGCCGAGCGGGTCGAACCGACCCCTGGCCCCCGGCTGCCGACCCCTGGCCCCCGGCCGCCGACCCCCGGCCGCCGACCCCCGGCCGCCGACCCCGGCCCTCGGCCGTCGGCCCCAGCCTCCGGCCGGCGACCCCAACTAGCACCCCCCGGTCGCCGGCCCCCAGCAGCCGACCCCGGCCTCCCAGCCCTCAGCAGTCAGCCCCTCGGTCGCCGGCCCCGGCCTCCGGCCGAGGGGCTGCACCCCGCCCGTCCGTCACTACCGCCCCCGCCGCCGTGCTCCTGACACCCGGCCGTGCCGTGTTCCGCGCGCGCTTCGCGTCCTGCCTGCCCGTACGCGTACCCGCAACTGGAGCCGAATCCGTGCGTGCACGGGTCCCGTGCCCCGCCCGCCCCGTACCCCGTACGGCCCGCGCCCGTGCCGTCAGACCACCCCACTCCCGAAGGTGACCTGCGATGAGTTCTCTCGTGTCCTTGGTGAACGCCTGCCTGATGCCCGCTTACGACGGGCGGACGCCGCCCGACTGGGTCAAACGCGCTCTCGACGAGGGCCTCGCCGGGGTCGGGCTCTTCGGTACCAATCTGCTGCCGCCCGGTGGCCCGCTCCGGGAGGACATCGTCGATCCGCTGCGCGCGGTGCGGCCCGACGCGTTGATCGCCCTGGACGAGGAGGGCGGTGACGTCACCCGGCTCGACTACCACCGGGGCAGCGTCTACCCGGGCAACCACGCCCTCGGCGCCGTCGACGACACCGCCCTGACCCGGCGCGTGGCCGAGGCCGTCGCCGACGACCTGCTGGACACCGGCATCAACCTCTGCCTCGGCCCGTGCGCGGACGTCAACTCCCGGCCCGCCAACCCGATCATCGGCGTACGTTCCTTCGGCGCGACCCCCGACCTGGTCGCCCGGCACACCAGCGCCTTCGTGGCCGGTCTCCAGGGGCGAGGCGTGGCCGCCACCCTCAAGCACTTCCCCGGCCACGGCGACACCGGCACCGACTCGCACTCCTGGCTGCCGGACATCCCCCGCTCCCTCGACGCGCTGCGCGCACTCGAACTGCCGCCGTTCGCCGAGGGGTTCGCGGCGGGCGCCAAGGCCGTGATGACCGGCCACATCCGGCTGCCGCAGGTCGACGACCTGCCCGCCACCCTGAGCCGCCGCGTGGTCACCGGACTGCTGCGCGAGGAGCTCGGTTACGAAGGCGTCGTCATCAGCGACGCACTGGAGATGGCGCCGATCCTCGACCGCTGGGGTTTCGGCGGGGCCGCCGTACTCGCCTGGTCGGCGGGCGTCGACCTGGTCCTGCTCGGCGCGACCGACGGGGAGAAGATCCTCCCCGAGGTGTACGAAGCCGTCGAACGTGCGCTGCGGGAAGGGGAGTTGTCGGTCGAGCGGCTGGAGGAGGCCGCCGCCCGGATCGCGGCACTGCGTGCCTGGGCGGCCCCTGTTCCGGCTGCGGGCCCGCCCGCCCGGCCCGCCACTGCCACCGGCATCGGTCTCGCCGCCGCCCGGCGGGCCCTGGCCGGTGTGGCGCTGCCCGCACTTCCGCTGTCCGGCCCCGTGCACACCCTGCGCCTGGCCGCCGGTACCAACATGGCGGTGGGGGAGGCCCCTTGGGGGATCTCGCAGTGCCTGGACCGGCTGGGCCGGCTCGCCTCGGCCGCCGAGGTCGAGCCGGGCACCGACCCCGGCCGCGTACCGCTGCCCGAAGCCGGGGCGACCGGGGGCGCCCCGCTCGTCGTGGTCGTCCGGGACGCCGCCCGCGACCCCTGGCAGCAGGAGACGCTGGCCGCCCTGCGCACGCTGCGGCCGGGACTGGTCGCGGTCGAGATGGGCCTGACGCCCGTCCCGCCGCCGGACGCCCCGACCCTCCTGACCCGGGGCGCCGGACTCGCCAACGCCATGGCGGCGGCGGAACTGCTCACCGGCAGCCGCTGGAGCGGGCCGCTGCGCACCTGAGCGCGGCCGTACGTACGTACGGACAACCCCGCCCCAACCCCCCCGCCCCGCCGGAGCCAGGAGAGCCGTGTGACCCCGGAGAACCCCGCGCCCCACCCCCCGACCCTCTACGACGTCTGCGTCGGCCTCGGATACCACTGCGAATCCACCCACCAGATCCGCCGCATCACCGGCGACGCACGCGCCCACTTCTTCGACTGGCTCGATCTCGACTTCGAGTCGGTGCTGGGCCTCCTGGACACCGACTTCCGGAACGTACTCCTGCCCGGCCTCTCCGAACCCTTCAGCGACGGGCAGTGCGCACACGACCGTGGCACCGGCATCCGCTTCTTCCACGAGTTCCGTCCGGCCGAGGGGGAACCGCTGACCCGGGCCGACATCGATGCCCAACTCCCGTCCGTACGTGCCAAGTTCCTGCACCTCGCCGAGCGCTGGCGCACCCTGAACCGGTCGTCGGCGCGAGTCCTGTACGTCCACCACGACGCCTTCGACGAGCTCACGGACTCCGATCTCGGGCGGCTGCGCAAGCAGCTGGCCCACCGCCACCCGGACCACCGGTTCGCGGTCCTCTGGCTGCGCCGCACCCCGCCCGAGAGCGTGACGGCCCTGCCGCCCGGCGTCGCCTGGGACACCGTCCCCGAGGTACCGGGGCGCTGGGAGGGGTCGGACGAGGCCTGGGACCGCGCCTTCGCCGCACTGGACCCGCACACGCTCTGGCCCACCACCACGCCCTGACCCAGGCACCCCGCCTCACGCACTCCCCACTCCACCGCCCCCGGAGGGACACCCCATGCCCGACGCCCCGCACGGCCCTGACTTCCCGCACGCCCCGCCCGGCCCTGACGCCCCGTACGCCCCGCACGGCCCCGACTCCCCGACCCGCCCCTGGCACACCGTCGTCATCTCCCCGCACTTCGACGACGCCGTCTTCTCCCTCGCCGGACTCCTCGCCACCCTGCCGGGACCGACCGCCGTCGTCACCGTGCACGGCGGCGCACCCGCCGCCGATGCACCCGTCTCCTGGTGGGACGGCGTCTGCGGCTTCTCCACCGCGCACGAGGCACACCGTGCCCGCGTCGCCGAGGACGCCGCGGCCTGTGCCCGGCTCGGCGTCGAGCAGGTCGTGCTCGACCACCCGGACGGACCGTACGCCGACGGTGCCGAACTCACCGGCCTGGACGCCTTCTTGGAGCGGCTTCCCGCGGGGACCGACATCTGGGTCCCGCTCGGTTCCAACCAGCCCGACCACGAGACCGTCCGGCTGCGCGCCACCCGCGTCCTCGCCGCACTCGGCGCGCCCCTGCCCCGGGTCTACGCCGACCTGCCGTACACCGGGCACCTTCCGGAGTGGGGCACCGACGTGGCGAGCAAGGCCCTCGCACAGAGCTCGATGTGCGGTCTCGCCTACCAGGAACTGCTGCGCACCCACCGCACCACGGCTCTGCACCACCTCGTCCTGAGCGACGACCGGTGGGCGGCCAAGCGCGAGGCCGTCCAGTGCTACGGCTCCCAGCTCGCGCCCCTCGCCGCCGACCACGGCAACTTCCTCGCCCGCACCGGCCCCTTGCGCGCCGAACTGGTCTGGTCCCTGGAGCCCCGTACGTCCCCGGAACCCACGTGCTGACCCCGGAGTACGGTCCGCCCCCGGTCGCCGACGACCCCCGCCCCCCGGTTCTCGTGGCCCGCGACCTGGTCAAGGAGTACGCACGCGGCCGGGCCGTCGACGGCGTCACCCTCACCGTCCGCCCGGGCGAGCGCCTCGGGCTGCTCGGCCCCAACGGCGCGGGCAAGACCACCACCCTCCTGATGGCCCTCGGCGCCGTCGAACCCGATGCGGGAAGCGTCGAGATCCTCGGCCACCGGCTGCCGGCCGACCGGGCCCGCGCCATGCAGGGCGTCGGATTCGTCGCGGGCTACCTGCCGCTGCCGGACCGGGTCAGAGTGGTGGAGTACCTGCACCTGTACGCCGATCTGTACGGGCTGCGCGACCCGCGCGCGGCGGTCGACGAAGCCCTGGGACGGTTCGGCATCGGCCACCTCGCCGCCGCCATCGGCACCCAGCTCTCCAGCGGCCAGCGCACCCTGGTCGGCATCGCCAAGGCCGCCCTGCACCGCCCCCGCCTGATGATCCTGGACGAACCCACCGCATCCCTGGACCCGGACATCGCGCTGCGGGTGCGTACCGCCCTGCTCGCCCTGTCCGCCGAACGCGGCACCGCCCTCCTGGTCACCAGCCACGACATGACCGAGGTGGAACGCCTCTGCGAACGCGTCGTCTTCCTGCACGCCGGGCGCATCGCCGCCGACGGCACACCCGCCGACGTGGCCCGCACCTTCGGCCGCAGCGACCTGGAAGGCGTCTTCCTCCACCTCGCGGCCGAGCGCGACAAGGACCGCGAGCGTGCCAAGGAACGTGAGCGCGGCAAGGGCCATGAGCACGACAAGGACCGCGACCGCGAAAGGGCGGCCACCGCATGAGCAGCCCCACCCCGACCGTGCCCGCGCTCCCCGACATCGAGGGTCCCGCCCTCCGTACCCCGGCCGCCGCCTCCGCCCACCGCGTCCGGGCCGTGGCCCGCCGCCACTGGCTGGTCCTCAAACGCAGCCCGCACCGCTTCTTCGACGTGCTGGTCTGGCCGCTCGTGGACACCCTCCTCTACGGCTCCATCGGCCTGTTCGCCGCCGAGGCCGCAGGCGAGAGCCCCACCGCCACCACCGCGGTGGCCGTCTACCTGCTCAGCGGCACCGTCCTGTGGCACCTCGTCCACCAGACCCAGATCTCGCTGGCCACCGGCTTCCTGGAGGAGACCTGGTCGCGCAACGTCCTGAGCCTGCTGGCCACTCCGATGCGCGACTGGGAGTACCTCGCGGGCGTCGGTCTCTTCGCCCTGGTGCGTACGGCGGCCAGCACCGTCGCGGTCGCCGCGCTCGCCTTCGCCGCGTACGCCTTCGACGTCACCCGCCTCGGCCTCGGCCTGATCCCGGTGGCCGCCCTGCTGCTCGCCTCGGGATGGGCGGTGGCGCTCCTGGTCGTCGGCCTGGTGCTGCGCTACGGCAGCGGGGCCGAGGCCCTGGTGTGGGGCGCGCTCTCGGTGGTGATGCCGCTCTCCGGCGTCTTCTACCCGATCACCACGCTGCCCACCGTGCTCCAGCCCGTGGCCCAGGTGCTGCCCACCACCCACGTCTTCGCGGTCGGCCGCACCCTGGCATCGGGCGAGCCCATGCCGTGGGGCGAGCTCGCCCTCGCGGCCGGAGGCACCGCCGTGCTGATGCTGCTGAGCCTGCTGGCCCTGCGCCGGATGATCCGCACCTTCCGCCGCAAGGGCCTGGTGACCCGCTACTCCTGACCGGAGCGCGCGAAGCCCCCGGCCACCACCGGAACGCAGGCGCAGTGGTGGCCGGGGGCTTCTCCCACGTGTTACGAGGCGGAGC
>NZ_JBSGZD010000021.1:0-55416 GCF_053610825.1 Streptomyces sp. NPDC054863
TGTTGCGTCTGCGGCCGTCGAGGACGGGCGGCACGGGCTCTGCGGGCCGCACGGCGGCCCGCGCCCCAGGGGCTGATGCGCTGGCGTTCTCGCTGGCAGTGGTCACCTTCGCACGATCACACCGGTGGGCCGTCTCTGCACGCGGGGGCGGACCGGTCCGGTGACGGGGTGGAATTCTGCTCCGTACGGCCTACTTCTCCGTGCGGTTACGCGGCGGTAAGTTGACCGCGAAGTCAGCTGGATCCAAGGAGCCGTGATGGGCGTACGCAAGGATCTGCACAAGGCGCGCAAGCACAGCGGTCTCGCCGACCGCGTCACCATGGAACTGACCCGTGAGGGCGGAGTGGTGCGTGAGGCGCGCGCGTCGGCGCTGGTCACCGTCACCGATGCCGCCACCGGAAGCACCGCCGACATCCCGTACGTCAACGCCGCCGAGGTCCCCGACCAGGTCGTGCTGCGCCGGAAGGACCCGCGTACCGGGCACTGGCGGCCCGTCACCGCCGCCGCCTTTGCGGCCGAAATCACCGCGACCGCGAAGGGGTTGATGGCCGCCGGGCTCGAACCGGGCGGCCGGGTCGCGGTGATGAGCCGCACCCGCTACGAGTGGGCCGTCCTCGACTTCGCGATCTGGGTGGCAGGCGGCCGGACCGTACCCGTCTACCCGACCTCCTCGGCCGCGCAGATCGAGTGGATCCTCCGCGACTCCGGTCCCCGCCTCGTCGTCGCGGAGACCCGGGACCACGCGCGACTCGTCGCCGAGGCGGCGGCCGGATCCGCAGGGGAGATCTCCCCGCGCGTCTGGGTCCTGGACGAGGAGGCGATGGCCCAACTCACCGATGAGGGAAGGGAAGTGGGTGAGGCGGAGGTCACCGCTCGGCGCGCAGCCCTCACCCCCGACACCGTCGCCACCCTCTGCTACACCTCCGGTACCACCGGCCGCCCCAAGGGCTGCGCCCTCACCCACGCCAACCTCCTCGCCGAGGCGGGCAACACGGTCGGGCTGCTGCACCCCGTCTTCGAAGCCGTCACTCGGCAGACCGCCTCCACCCTGCTCTTCCTGCCGCTCGCCCACATACTCGGCCGGGCGATCCAGATCGCCTGTCTCCAGGCCCGTATCGAGATCGGCCACTGCCCCAGCGTCCAGCCCGAGGAACTCCGCCCGCAATTACAGGAGTTCAAGCCCACCTTCGTCGTCGGCGTGCCGTACTTCTTCGAGAAGATCCACGACACCGGGCGGGCCACCGCCGAGAAGATCGGACGCGGCGCGTCCTTCGAGCGGGCCGACCGGATCGCGGTGCGGTTCGGCGAGGCGTACCTCGCGAAGTTCCTCGGCAAGGGGAAGGGGCCCGGCCCCGGGTTGTATGCCGGGTGGGCGCTGTACGACCTGCTGGTCTACCGGCGCATCCGCAAGGAGCTCGGCGGCCGGCTGCGGTACGCGATCAGCGGCGGCTCCCCGCTCGACCGCCGCCTCAACCTCTTCTTCCACGCCGCCGGGATCACCGTCCACGAGGGCTACGGCCTCACCGAGACGACCGCAGCCGCCACCATCGTGCCGCCCCTCTCGCCCCGCCCCGGCACCGTCGGCCAGCCGGTGCCCGGTACCGCGATACGCATCGCCGACGACGGAGAAGTCCTGGTCAAGGGCCGTATCGTGTTCGGCTCGTACTGGAACAATCAGGTGGCCAGTGACGAGGCCCTGCGGGACGGGTGGCTGGCGACCGGCGACCTCGGCGCCCTCGACGACGACGGCTACCTCACCATCACCGGCCGCAAGAAGGACATCCTCGTCACCTCCGGCGGCAAGAACGTCTCCCCGAGCCTGCTGGAGGACCGGCTGCGCAGCCGCCCGCCCGTCGGTCAGTGCCTGGTCGTCGGCGACAACCGTTCGTACATCGCCGCCCTCGTCACCCTGGAGCCGGACGCGCTCCAGCACTGGCTTGCCGTACGGAAACGGCCGCGCGACACCCCGCTCGCCAAACTCCTCGACGACCCCGAACTGCGCGCCGACGTACAGAAGGCCGTGGACTACGCCAACGAGGCGGTGTCGCGCGCCGAGTCGATCCGCCGGTTCCGGCTGGTGGAAGGGGAGTTCAGCGAGGAGAACGGGATGCTGACACCGTCGCTGAAGGTGAAGCGGCGGGCCGTGCAGACGGCGTACGCGAGTGAGATCGAGGAGCTCTACCGGAGTACTGCCTGACGTGTCGTCACAGGTCCCTGCGGTGTACGAGGCCGAGCGCGAGCGTCACCGCGAGGACCGGCCAGAGCGCCAGCACGATCCACGAGTGGCCCGGCGAGGGGGTGTAGGGGAGTGGCGTGAAGAAGGTCGGGTCGACGGTGGCCAGGTTGGACCACGCATTGAACGGCATCGCGAACTTGAGTGCCGCCGTCCACGCCTCTTCCTGGTTGAGGAACGTCGGCAGCAGGATGAGGAGCAGCGCGGTCACCGCCACGGTCGCCGCACCGTGCCGGATCAGCACTCCGATCCCCAGTCCGACCAGAGCGCTCACCGGGGCCAGCAACGCAGAGGCGGTGAGCGAGCGCAGCACTTCCGGATCGCCGAGGGACAGGCTCACTCCGCGCTCCGAAAGGATCGCCTGCGTGAGCGCGTACGACACCGCCACGACGAGCATTCCGAAGGCGGCCGACATGCTCGTGATGACGGTCATCTTGGCTGCCAGCGCCGAGCGGCGGGCAGGGACGGCCGCGAAGGTCGTACGGATCAAGCCGCTGGAGTACTCGTTGACGACGCAGAGCGCGCCCAGTGTGCCGACGATCAGCATCAGGACCATGGCCGAAGCGAGGGGGAAGACGTCCTGGATCGCCCAGGAGCGGGCGAGGTCGTCGATGACTTCCTGCGAGTACCGCGACCAGTTCCGGTAATCGGTCAGGGCGCTGTTCGCGCCGATCCCCACGACGATCAGTGCCGTCACCGGGAAGGACCAGCGCGTCGAGCGCAGCGACCACAGCTTGGTCCACTCGGCGGCGAGGAGGTCGGAGAATCGGGCCCGATGGGCGGAGGCAGAGGCGGCGGAGGTGTCGAGTGCGGCGAGCGTGGCGGTCATCGGGTTGCTCCAGTCTGTCCGGCGGGGTACTCCACGCTGGTGGAAGTCAGTTCCATGAAGGCTTCCTCCAACGAGGAGGTACGGGTGGAGAGTTCGTGCACGACCAACCCGTTTCGGGCAGCGAGCTCGCCGATCCGGGAGGCGGGCAGCCCCGTCACCGTCAACAGCCCGTCTGCGCCCGCCTCCACGGCCGCCCCCTCGCCGATCAGCACGGGAGCGAGCGAGGCCACGTCCGGAGTACGTACCGCCACACTCGGCCGAGTACCGCGCGCCGCGAACTCCGCCAGGCTCTCGGCGGCGATCAGTTCGCCCCGCCCGATGACGATCAGCTGCTCGGCGGTGTTCTCCATCTCCGACATCATGTGGCTCGACACGAACACCGCCCGTCCCTCGCCCGCCAATCGCCGCAACAGGGTGCGCAGCCACAACACCCCTTCCGGGTCGAGCCCGTTGATCGGTTCGTCGAAGAGCAGGACGGGCGGATCGCCGAGCAGCGCACCCGCGATGCCCAGCCGCTGCTTCATGCCGAGCGAGAACCCGCCGATCCGCCGCCCCGCAGCCTTCGCGAGACCCACCTCCTCCAGCACTTCGGCCACCCGCCGCGGGGGAATGCCGTTGCTGCGGGCCAGCACGGACAGATGGGCGCGCGCGGTGTACCCCTTGTGCACGTCGTGGGCGTCGAGGAGCGCTCCGACGTGACGCAGCCCGCGTGGCCGGTCCCGGAAGGGCCGGCCGCCGATCAGCGCCGTACCCCCGGTCGGGTCGTTCAGGCCGAGCAGCATGCGCAGAGTGGTGGACTTTCCGGCGCCGTTGGGGCCGAGAAACCCGGTGACGTGCCCCGGGCGCACGGTGAAGGACAGGCCGCTCACGGCGGTGGTCCTCCCGAAGCGCTTCGTCAGTTCGTCTACTTCGATCATGCGGCCCACGATCCCGCCGGCCGGGCGGTTCCGGCATCGGGCCACCGGCTGCATTCCGGCGGGTGCGGGTAGCCCCAGGACGTACGCCCACGGGCCGATGACCTGCATGGACGCGCTGGCTACGATCGGCCGCATGAACGCTGTCGAGTCCCTGAGCCCGCTGCACATGCGGTCCCTGTCAGCAGGTCTGCGCAATTCCTTCGCCTGGGCCGGGGCCGTACTCTTCCCGTTCGTCCTCTACTTCGCGGTGTTCGAAAGCCGCAACTTCTCGACCGCCTTCCAGGTCCTGGTCCCCGCCCTCCTCTCCGTACTCCCGGTGGGTCTGCTGCGCCACCGGCCGCTGCCCGGGCTGCTGTCCGTCCTCGTGGGGACGTTCGCGGCCGGGACGGCGGTGCCTTCCCGGTGGGTGGAGTTCCCGCGCGGATACGCCGTCGTACCGGTCCAGGTGGAGTCCGAGTGGGCCGGGTACTCCCTCGTCCTGTCGGGGGCCCTCGCGGTGGGCATCATCGCGGCCACGCGCTCGCAGCGACTGTCACTCGGCGCGGCGATCGCGGTGTTCGGGGTGCAGGCAGCGATCGCCCCGTACTTCACTTCGGGGTCGAACTCCTTCACCAGCACTCTCGTCTACTTCTTCCTCGTACTCGTCGTCGCCTGGGGGATCGGCCACTCGGTACGGGAACGCCGTCAGCACGCCGCAGCCCTCAGCGCCCAGGCCGCCGCCCAGGCCGTCACCGCCGAACGCCTGCGCATCGCACGGGAGTTGCACGACATGGTCGCGCACAGCATCGGCATCATCGCCATCCAGGCGGGCGTCGGCAGCCGAGTCATCGAGACCCAGCCGCACGAGGCCCGCAACGCGCTGACCGCCATCGAGACCACCAGCCGCGACACCCTCTCCGGGCTGCGCCGCATGCTCGGCGCACTGCGGCAGGCCGAGCCCGGTCACGTACGAGAAGGTGTCCCGCTGGACCCCGCGCCCGGCCTCGCCGACCTCGACCGGCTGGCCGGGGCGACGGCCGCCGCAGGGGTGCGGGTCGACGTGGAGTGGACGGGGGAGCGGCGGCAGCTCCCCGCCGACCTGGACCTTTCCGCGTACCGCATCGTGCAGGAGGCGGTCACCAACGTCGTACGGCACGCCGGCACCCCGAGCTGCCGGGTGACGCTCGCACAGCAGCAGGAGGAGCTCGTCATCGAGATCGTCGACGAGGGAAGCGGCGGCAGCCGGCCGCAGGGGATCGGCTACGGGCTCGTCGGGATGCGGGAGAGGGTGGCGCTGCTGCACGGCGAGTTCAGTGCGGGGCCGCGCGAGGGCGGTGGCTTCCGGGTCTCGGCCAGACTGCCGCTGCCCCTGTCGGATCCGGCCGCCGCGACCGCAGTGGCGCAGGAGTCGACGCGATGACCGTGCGCGTACTCCTCGCCGACGACCAGCCGCTCGTACGGGCCGGGCTGCGGGTCCTGATGACCGACACGCCCGATCTCGTGGTGGTCGGCGAGGCCGCCAACGGTGCGGAGGCCGTCGCCCGCACGGCAGCCGACCGCCCGGACGTCGTGGTCATGGACATCAGGATGCCCGGCACCGACGGCATCGAGGCCACCCGGCAGATCACCGCCGCCCACCCCTCGGTGCGCGTCCTGATGCTCACCACCTTCGACGACGACGCGTACGTCCACGGCTCGCTGCGGGCGGGCGCGAGCGGCTTCGTCGTCAAGGACATGGCGCTGGAGGAGATCCTCGCCGCGATCCGCGTGGTCGCCGCAGGGGACGCACTGATCGCACCGGGCGTCACCCGCCGCCTGCTCGCGGAGTTCGCCGCCCGCCCCGCACCAGGGCCGCCGCCCGCGGCGCTCAAGGCCCTCGGTGCGATCACCGAGCGGGAGCGTGAGGTGCTCACGCACGTCGGGCGCGGGCTGTCCAACAGTGAGATCGCCGCCGCGCTCTTCATCAGCGTCGCCACCGTGAAGGCCCATGTGGCACGGCTGTTCACCAAACTCGGCGCACGCGACCGGGTGCAGCTCGTCATCATCGCGTACGACACCGGGCTCGTGGCCCCGCCGGTGTGAGACCGGCCGCCGAGGGGCTGCCGCCGGTGGATCTGCGGCCGGGAAAAGCTTTGACGTGGCTGCGACACTGGCCCGGTGGACGAGAAGCAGCAGTTGCACGAGTCGGGCCGCTTCCGGGCAGCGGCCGTCACCTGGGCGGCCGGGGGCCCGGACGCCCCGGCAGCCGCCGAAGCCGCCCACGAACTGGCGACGGGCACCGGGCTGCGCACGGTGGCCCTCGTCGAGGGCGTCAGCGACCGGGCCGCGCTGGAGGCCCTGGCCGTGCGCCGGGGGCGCGACCTGGAAGCGGAAGGCGTGTGCGTCGTTCCGCTCGGTGGGGCGACCAGCATCGGCAGGTTCCTCGCCCTGCTCGGCCCGCAGGGGCTCGACATCGCTCTCGCCGGACTGTGCGACGCGGCCGAGGTCGGCTTCTTCCGGCGCGCCCTGGACCGCGCGGGCCTCGGCAGCCCCCGTACGCACGAAGAACTCCAGCGGCTCGGCTTCTACGTGTGCGACGCCGACCTGGAGGACGAACTGATTCGCGCGCTCGGCCCCTCAGGGGTGGAGCAGGTCGTCCACGCCGAAGGCGACTTGAGGTCACTGCGCACCTTCCGCAACCAGCCCGCCCAGCGGACCAGAACCGTCCACCAGCAACTGCGCCGCTTCATGGGCACCACCGGCGGACGCAAGGAGCAGTACGCGCGGGCGATGGTCGACGCCCTCGACCTGGAGCGCGTGCCGCGCCCGCTGGACGATCTGCTCGCCCACCTGTGAGAGCCTCCAGGGAAAACGGCCGGCTCGACCTATTCAGAGGGTGAACACATGGGTGACGGTGGCGTGGATGCCGGGCTCGGCGGTCGGGCCGGGCTCATGGGTCGTGCCGGGCTCGGCGGGCGCGAAGATGAGATCAGGGCGCTGCTCGCCCGCATGACCGTCGAGGAGAAGCTCGGCCAGCTCCAGCAGCTCGCCTGGACCGGTGCGACCGGCCCCGGCGGCAGCCAGACCGCCCAGGCCGAAGAGGCCGCCAGGAAAGGGAAGTTGGGCTCGGTCCTCAACATCGTCGGCGCCAGGAACAGCAACGCGCTCCAGCGGATCGCCGTCGAGGAGTCCCGCCTCGGCATCCCGCTGGTCTTCGGTTTCGACGTCATCCACGGCTTCTGGACCACCTTCCCGATCCCGCTCGCCCAGGCCGCCGGCTTCGACCCCGAGGTCGCACGGACCGACGGCGAGGTGTCGGCCAAGGAGGCCCGCTCCCACGGCATCCACTGGGCCTTCGCCCCGATGATGGACGTCACGAGCGAGCCCCGCTGGGGCCGCATCGCCGAGGGCTGCGGCGAGGACCCCTACCTGACGGCGGTGTTCGCGGCGGCCAAGACGCGCGGATTCCAGGGCGACGACCTGAGCGCGCCCGACCGCGTGGCGGCGTGCGCGAAGCACTTCGTGGCGTACGGGGGCGCGGAGGGCGGCCGTGACTACAACACCGTCGACGTCTCGGAGTCCCGGCTGCGCAACCTCTACCTCCCGCCCTTCAAGGCGGCCGTCGACGCGGGCTGCGCCACGGTCATGGCCTCCTTCAACACCCTCAGCGGCATTCCCGCCCACGCCAACGGACACACCCTCACCGAAATCCTCAAGGAGGACTGGGAGTTCGAAGGGCTCGTCGTCAGCGACTGGAACGGCGTCGGCGAACTCCTTCCGCACGGCTTCGCCGCCGACGGCGCCGAAGCCGCCCGGATCGCGCTGAACGCGGGCGTCGACATGGAGATGGTCAGCACCCATCTCGGCGATCACGGCGAGGAGTTGCTCGCATCCGGCCGCATCAAGGAGGAGCGGCTCGACGACGCGGTGGCCCGCGTCCTGCGCCTCAAGTACGCCCTCGGGCTCTTCGCGCAGCCGTACGCGGACGAGTCCGCCGTCGTGGAAGTGCCGACGCCCGACGCCCGCGAGGCGGCCCGCGAGGCCGCCGCACGGTCGATGGTGCTGCTGAAGAACGAGGGCGGGGTGCTGCCGGTCGCGGCCGGGACGTCGGTCGCGGTGGTCGGCCCGTTCGCCGACTCCCGTGACATGCAAGGGACGTGGGCAGGCCCTGGTGGGGAGAGGTTTCCGCCGGTGAGCGTGCTGGCCGGGATCCGTGCCGCCGCGGGCCGCGGTGCCAGGGTGACGTACGGCGTGGGTGCCACGGGGCGCGCGGATCTGGTCGTGGTGGTGGTCGGGGAGGGCGCCGAGCTGAGCGGCGAGGCGGCGTCCCGCAGCGACCTGGGCCTCCCCGGTGGCCAGGAGGGCCTGCTCGCGGCGGTCGCGGCCACCGGCAAGCCGTTCGTCGTGGTCCTGCTCAACGGCCGCCCGCTGACGATCGGCAACTGGCTGGAGTCGGCACCGGCGGTCCTGGAGGCGTGGCACCCCGGCATCGAGGGCGGCAACGCGATCGCCGACGTCCTGTACGGCAAGGTCAACCCGGGCGGCAAACTCCCGGTCTCCTTCCCGCGCAACGTCGGGCAGATCCCGGTCCCCTACCACCACGAGAACACGGGGCGGCCCTACGACCCCGAGTCCCCCGACAACACGTACATCACCGGCTACCTGGACGTGGACCGGACCCCGCAGTTCCCCTTCGGGTACGGGCTGAGCTACACGACCTTCGAGATCGGCACGCCGAGGGCGAGCGTCGCGCGGATCGAGGCGGCGGAGCTCAGGCGCGGCGAGACCTTCGAGGTGGAGGTGTCGGTGCGGAACACGGGGGAGCGGGAGGGCGACGAGGTCGTCCAGCTCTACCTGCACGACCCGGTCGCGACGATGGTCCAGCCGGTGCGCCGCCTGCGGGGCTTCGAGCGGGTGACGCTGGGGGCGGGGGAGCGGAAGACGGTCCGCTTCACGCTGGGCGCGGCGGACGTGGGGTTCTGGACGAACGCGGTGGACGGTCGGTTCGTGGTCGAGCCGGGCGAGATCGAGGTGTACGTGGGAGCGAGCTCGGGGGCGCGGGCGCGGTGCGGGGTGGTGGTGGGCTAGGCCCGCCGGCCCTTTCCGGCCTGCGCACCGGTGCGGGCCGGTAGGACGGTGGTCGTTGTGCGGATGCGCCGTGGCTGGTCGCGCAGTTCCCCGCGCCCCTGGCTTGCTTCCCCTCAGCCTGCCTTGGGCAGCGGGCCCCCCGGGGGCAAAGGGGGCGGCCGACGCGCGGGGCCCGCCCACCCGACCGCCCGCCCACCCGACCGCCCGCCCACCCGACCGCCCGCGCTCGCGACCGCCCCGCCCCGCCCCCGGCTCAATGGTGCGGGTCGTAGCCCGGGATCGTCCCGTCCGGCTTGGCGATCAGCAGGAGTCCCGCCATCCCCATGTCCGAATGGCTCTGCACGTGGCAGTGGTACATCCAGGCCCCCGCCCCCACCCCCTCCCCGGCCAGGATCTGGAGGCCGAAGGAGTCCGCGGGGCCGGTGATCTTGTTGTCGACGACGCGGCTCGGGTCCGTCGGGCCCTCCAGGAGCCCCGTCCTGTTGTCCGCCCAGCGATGGCCGTGGATGTGGAAGGTGTGGTAGTACTCGCCGTGCGTGATCATGACGATTTCGAGCCGATCGCCCACCGTGGCCTTGAAGTCGGGGCTCTGGTGTCCCGGCCGGTTGTTGATCGTCATGTCGTTGAAGACGATGGTGAAGGTCTTGTCCGGGAGCAGGTCGCCCTTGCGGCGGACGACCACCCCGCCGTAGAGGCCGCCTCGGATGCCGCCCGTTCCGTGCTCCGTACCCACCACGTGGTCGTGGTAGTGCCAGTAGCCCGCGCTGCCCTCCCGCCAGGTGCCGTCCTTGCGCCTGCCGGGAAGGTGCGTGCGCCAGGTGTAGGTGCGGGTGGAGCCGGGCTCGACGTGGCTGCGGTTCATCTTCGTACCGTCGCTGGCGATGTCGTAGTCGAGGCCGTGGACATGGAGGCTGGCTGCCACGTCCATGGTGTTCTCGAACTCGATGTGCAGGGTGTCGCCCTCGTTGATGTCGATGAGGGGGCCCGGGATCGACGCCTTGCCCTTCTCGAAGCCGTAGCCCATCTGCCCGCCGGGCAACTTCTCCGCGTACATCTTCAGATGGCGGACCGCCCCGCCTGCCGGGGCGGTTCCCGGCGGGGCTGCGGGCCGCGCGGCCCCGGCTTCGGACAACGATGTCAGAGCGGTCGTGCCGGTTGCCGCCACCGCCGTCCCGCCCGCCAGCAGGCGTCTGTTGAAGCTGCGTCTGTCCATGGCGAACTCCCCATCCCGGTACGGAGATTGACGGCGTCACCGTAGCGCTGCGAGGCGGGTTTATCCACGCTCAGGACAAAGTTGGTTCCGGGGCGGTCATACCTCTTGGCGAACGGGGGAAAGAGGTCTAGCTTCAGCGGCTGTTCCTGTGACCACTGAGCCACAGAGGGATGGGTGAACACCTATGCAGCATCTGCAGAGCGCACCGCGTCACCGATCGAGACCACCCCGCCGCATCTGGGCGGCAGTCCTTACGGCGGGGGCCCTCGCCGCCTCCCTGCTCGGCGGGACGTCGGCCGCCGCCCTGCCTGACCCCGGCGATCCGAACCCCTGGGCCCTGAAGGCCAGGGAAGCCCTCAAGGCCAAGGTCAGGACAACGTTGTCCCTACCCGCTCCGCCCGGCAGCGACCCCGCCGTCAAGGTCCTCGTCTTCCACGCCTCCGCATCCGGCGAAGAGGCTCCCCAGGTCAACGCCGGCATCGAGGCGGTCGAGAAGATCGGCCGGTCGGGGCCGGCCGCCCAGCGGTTCACGGTCGTGGCGACCGACGACGCGGGCATCTTCACCAGGCCCCGCCTCGGCAAGTTCAACGCGGTCGTCTTCCTGACCGGCGGCGGCGACGTCCTCGACCCGGAGCAGGAGGCGGGCCTGGAGGCGTACATGGAGGCGGGCGGCGGCTTCCTCGGCATCCACGACGCCGCGCGCACCGAACCGTACTCCGAATGGTTCGGCGCTCTCGTCGGCGCCCGCGCCGTCGCCGCAGGCCCAAGTGGCGTGCAGCGGGCGACGGTTGAGGTCGGCGACCGGCAGCACCCGGCGACCAGGTCGCTCCCGCTGGAGTGGAGGCGGCCCGACAAGTGGCTCAACTGGACCAAGAACCCGTCCGGCGACGTGCACACCGTCGCCAGGGTCCGCGAGGCCACCTACCGGCCGGGCGCCGGTGCCAACGGCGCCGACCACCCCGTCTCCTGGTGCCGCGACTACGACGGCGGCCGGTCCTTCTACACCGGCATGGGCGGCACCGCCGAAGCCTTCGCCGAGACCGACTTCCGCGACCACCTGCGCGGCGCCCTGCTCTGGACCACCCGACTGGAGCGCGCCGACTGCCGCGCCGCCATCAACGCCAACTACGCATCCGAGCGCGTCACTTCACCCAACCAGCCGGGGCAGACCGACCAGATCGGTGAGCCGCACGGCCTGGTCGTCGCCAAGGACGGCCGGGTCGTCCACATCGGGCGCGGAGGTGCGGCGGGCAACGCGCCCGTCGTCACCGACTGGAACAATCCCGACGTCGGCAAGGGGCAGGGCCAGGTCCACGTCTACGACCCGAAGACGAAGAAGGTCACCTTCGCCGGTGCCCTCACCGTCTTCGGCAACAAGGGCGGCGGGGACGAGCTGATCAAGAATGAGGAAGGGCTGCTCGGCGTCGAGCTCGACCCCGACTTCCTCACCAACGGGTGGGTCTACCTGCACTACACACCCCACTCCCGGATCAACCGCGACACACACATGGCCGAGCGCCGCGTCTCCCGCTTCACCCTCGACCCGGCCACCAACAGGCTCGACCTCGCGAGCGAGAAGGTGCTGCTGAACTGGCCGGTGCAGATCCACAGTTGCTGCCACGCGGGCGGCGGGATGGCCTGGGACTCGAAACAGAACCTGTACATCGCGACCGGAGACAACAACTCCTCGCAGTTCACCGGGGGTTACTCCGGAAACAACCCCAAGCCGAACTTCAAGGGCGTCTCCTTCGCCGACGCCCGCCGGACGGCCGGGAACACCCGCAACCTCAACGGAAAGATCCTCCGCATCCACCCCGAGGACGACGGCACCTACACCCTCCCCGCCGGCAACCTCTTCACCGGCCAGGAGCCGGACGAGGGTGGCGACAGGACCCGCGGCGAGATCTATGTGATGGGCGTACGCAACCCCGCGCGCATCGCCGTCGACCCCAAGACCGATGTGCTGTACGCCGGTTGGGTCGGCCCGGACGCGGGGGAGCCCAGCCCCACCTGGGGTCCCGCCAAGTACGACACCTTCGCGGCGATCACCGGACCGGGCAACCGAGGCTGGCCGTACTGCATGGGCAACAACCAGCCCTACCGCGACCGCAACCTGCCCGACCCCGACAAGCCGCTCGGCTGGTACGACTGCGCCAAGCCCAAGAACGAGTCGCCGCACAACGACGGCCTGGTGAACCTGCCGCCCGTCACCCCCAACACCATCTGGTACTCCCCGCAGGGCGGCGGCCCCGACTTCCCGCGCGACGCGGCCGGCGTGCCGAGCTACCAGCTCTCCGAGCAGAAACTGCTCCTGCCCTGGCTCAAGGGCGGCGGCCAGGCCACCATGAACGGCCCGGTCTACCGCTACGACACGGCGAGCACCGGCAAGGACAAGTGGCCCTCCTACTGGGACGGCAAGTGGTTCGTCGGCGACTTCTACGACGGCGGCGACCAGCCCCGGCACGCCGTGCTCACCGACCCGAAGACCGTCGGCAAGGGCGGACTGCCCACCCACGCCGAGTCCCTGAAGAAGATCATCCCGGTGGGGGCGGCGGGCATCCGCAACCTCATGGACTGGAAGTTCGCCCCCGACGGCTCGCTCTACGTCCTCGACTACGGGCGGGGCTTCTTCACCCTCGACGACAAGTCGGCGCTGTGGCGCGTGACGTACAAGGGCGGCGAGCCGACCCCGGCCGCCGGTGACGTGGTCAAGAAGGAGGTGAGGTGAGTGGCCGTCAGGGGATCAGGGAGGCGCACAACTCCCCATGTGTGGACGGCGGTTCTCGCCGCCCTGGTGATGGTTCTCGGGCTGGCCGCCACCGCCGCACAAGGGCGTACGGCGGGCAGCGGCAAGCAGGCCGCGCAGACCCTCACCTGGACCGCGGGCGACCCCGTCGACCGCTATCTGACCTTCCCCACCACGGCGGTGGCGGGACCCACCACGATCGTCTTCGAGAACAGCACCGCGACAGGCAACACCACGAGCATGCCGCACACGCTCACCTTCGACGTGTCGGACCCCGAGTACAACAACGACGTCCCGCTCAACATCCTCGCCAACCCGGGTGACGCCCAGGGCGGCAAGCACACCGCCGAGGTCACCCTCTCCCCCGGCCGCTACCGCTTCCACTGCACCATCCCCGGCCACGGCGCGATGCAGGGCATCCTCACCGTGACCGAGGGCGGCCCCGACACCACCGCTCCCGAGACCTCCGCGAAGGTCGACGGCGAGACGAACGCGGACGGCGACTACATCGCCCACGCCACGGTGACCGTGTCCGCCACGGACGAGGGCGGCTCCGGCGTCGCGAAGACCGAGTACGCGCTCGGGGCGGCCGGCGCCTGGACCCCGTACACCGCACCCGTGATGATCCACGAGGTCGGTACCCACAAGGTCCGCTACCGGGCCACCGACAAGGCGGGCAACACCGCCGCCGAGAAGGCCGTCGACTTCAAGATCGCCCCGCCGCCCACGGACGACAGGACCCCGCCGGAGACCTCGGCGACCGTGACCGGCGAGAAGGACGGCCAGGGGCGGTACATCGGCATGGCGACGGTCACCGTGACCGCGTCCGACACCGGCTCGGGTGTCAACCGGATCGAGTACGCGCTCGGCGCGGCAGGCGCCTGGACCCCGTACACCGCACCGGTGATGGTCCACGAGGCCGGTACGCACAAGGTCCGCTACCGGGCGAGCGACAAGGCGGGCAACGTCGCCGCCGAGAAGGCCGTCGACTTCACCGTCGTCGTCCCGCCCGCCCAGGACAAGACCCCGCCCGAGACGGTCGCGACGGTGACCGGCGCCAAGAACTCCGACGGCGCCTACCTCGGCAGTGCGACGGCGAAGGTCAGCGCGACCGACGCCGGGGGATCGGGCGTCGAGAGGGTCGAGTACTCGCTCGACGGCGGGCCCTACCTCGCGTACACCGCCCCCGTCGTCGTCGACCGCGTCGGCCACCACGCCTTCCTGCACCGGGCCACCGACAAGGCGGGCAACACCTCGGAGCCGAAGAAGGCGTCCTTCGACGTCGTGCCGGGCGGCGGTGTCCCCGCCCCCAACTGCCCCGAATTCGACGAGCGGTTGACCGTATTCGTCGGGACCGTCGACACCGGCGTGCCGAACCGTCTCACCCGTGGCCGCTGCACCATCGGCGAGCTGATCGAGGACGAGAAGGAGTGGACCTCGCACGCCCTCTTCCTCAAGCACGTCGACCAGGTGCTCGACAAGCTCCTCGCCGACGGCGTGATCGACCGGCGCGAGCACAAGAAGATCTACGCGGCCGCCCAGCAGTCCGGCATCGGCAAGCCGGGCCAGACCGAGGGCTACCGCCCGCTGTTCGACGGCACGGCCGCCTCCTTCGCGAAGTGGCAGCAGGTGGGCGGCGGTTCCTTCGGGCTGAACGCGGACGGGACGATCACCAGCAGTACGACCGTTCCCGGCATGGGCATGCTGTGGTTCCCGTCCCGGAAGTACGAGGACTTCTCGCTGAAGCTCCAGTTCCGCGACGACGCGCCCGGTGACACCAACTTCGCCAACTCCGGTGTCTTCGTGCGCTTCCCGAACGTCCACGACCACCCGGAGGAGCCCAGGCCCGAGTGGGTCGCCATCAAGTACGGGCACGAGGTGCAGATCCTCGACCGGCCCGACGGCGACATCTACAAGACAGGATCGCTCTACGGCTTCGACCGGGTCGGCCTCGGCGGCGCGGGCGTGACCCCCAAGGGCACCTGGAACGACTACGAGATCAGGGTGCGGGGCCAGCACTACTCGATCCTGCGCAACGGTGTGCTGATCAACGAGTTCGACAACAACGGCGGGCAGGACTTCCACCCGCCGCGCGGCGACGACCCCGGCACGGACGGACGCAGGTTCGCGTCCGGCTACCTCGGGCTCCAGGTGCACGGCGCGACCGACGTCGTCTCGTACCGCGACATCCGCATCAAGGAGCTGTAGCCGCAGAGCACCGGTACGTCACATCCCGGCGGGCGCGTCCGCCGCCCCGGTCCCCCGTCCCGCGTGGGCGGGGGACCTGTCGCGTCCGCCCGGGTGGCGGTGGCGCCAGAACCAGAACACCGCGCAGGACAGCAGCGCCCAGCCCGCCAGCACCAGATACGGCATCAGATGCTGGTGCCCCTGGAAGTAGACCGCGGTGTGCTGCGCGTTCACCGACGCGCCCGGCGGCAGCCACCGCCCGATGTGGCCGAGGAGCGAAGGCAGCAGCGGCCACGACACCGCGCCGCCCGACGACGGGTTGCCGAGCAGCACCATCAGGCCCCAGGTGGGGATCATCGCCCAGCGGCCCATGAGGGTGTTGAACATGGTGAAGACCATGCCGGAGGTGAACATCGTCAGCGCGAGGATCAGCCAGGACTGCACGAACGGCAGGTCCAGCGCCCCCAGCAGCCAGTCCACCACCGCCGCGATCACGAACCCTCCGAGCAGCGAGTAGGCGAGGTGGAAGCAGATCCGCTCGGCTGGGTTCAACCCCCTTGCGTGGACGCTGAGTTGGATCGCCCCGACGAAGCCGATGATGACCGCGGCGAGCGAGATGTAGAAGAGTGCGAGACCGCGCGGGTCGCCCTTCTGCAAGGGCTTGACGTCCCGCACCTCGACGCTCACCCCGGCCGCCTTGCCCACCTCCGCCCCGGCCTCGGCGAGCAGTTGGGCGACCGACGCACCGGAGGCGCCCGAGAGGTCCAGCTCGACCTTCCGGCCGTCGCCGCTCAGCACCGCGAACACCCGCTGCTCCTCGACCGCTTCGCGGGCCGCCGCCCGGGACCCGTACGAAGTCACCTTCAGCGAGCCGGGCAGCACCTTGTCAAGACCCGCGACGAACGCCTTCAGCTGCGGGGTCGCAGGATCGCCGACGACGGCCGCCGGAATGTGGTGCGGCGTGGGGTTGGCCATCGTGTACGTGTAGGAACCGGCGAAGAGTCCGGCCGCGGCGGCCAGGATGAACACCAGCACCGTCGCGGGCAGGAACGGCGACTTCTTGAAGGCCTCCCACCGCTCGCCACCGGACCGCACCCTGCCGTGCGCACCGTGCGCACCGTGCCGCTCGTGCTCGTGCTCCGAGGAAGGCATCCGGCTGCTCACTCCCGTCCCTCGTGCTCGTCGTGCTTCGCGCGGCTCGGCGCGACCCGCTTCGGCTCGCCCGGCATCTTCGGATAGTCCGGCGGGTACGGCAGATCGCCGAGCCCGCGGTCCTTCTCGTCCCGGTCCGCCAGCTCAAGGAGTGCGTCCAGTACGAAGGCGTGGTCGGTCAAGTCCTCGTGCACATCGCCCAGTTCGGCGAAACGGGCGGGCATGGTCGCCAGGTCGAAGTCCTCGGGGCGTACGTCGTCCAGCTCCTCCCAGCGCAGCGGCGCCGACACCGGGGCGTGCGGCTTCGGGCGGATCGAGTAGGCGGACGCCATGGTCCGGTCGCGGGCGGTCTGGTTGAAGTCCACGAAGATCCGCGGCCCCCGCTCCTCCTTCCACCACGCCGTCGTCACCGCGTCCGGCATCCGCCGCTCCAGCTCTCGCCCGACCGCGATCGCCGCGCGCCGTACGGCGGTGAAGTCCCAGCGCGGCTCGATCGGCACGAAGACGTGCAGCCCGCGCCCGCCCGACGTCTTGGGCCAGCCCCGCAGCCCGTGCTCGTCAAGGACCGTACGCAGCTCGTGGGCGACTTGGACCGCGTCCGAGAAGTCGGTGCCGGGCTGCGGGTCCAGGTCGATGCGCAGCTCGTCCGGGTGGTCGGGGTGCGTGCGGCGCACCGCCCAGGGGTGGAAGGTCAGCGTGCCCAGGTTCGCGGCCCAGAGGACGGCCGCCAGTTCGGTCGGGCAGAGCTCGTCCGCGGTGCGCCCGCTGGGGAAGGAGATCGTGGCCGTGGGCAGCCAGTCGGGTACGTTCTTCGGGGCCCGCTTCTGGTAGAACGACTCGCCCGTGACGCCGTCCGGGAACCGCTCCAGCGTGGTCGGGCGCTCGCTCAGTGCCCGCAGGATGCCGGGGCCGACGGCCAGGTAGTAGCGCGCCACGTCCAGCTTGGTGAAGCCGCGCTCCGGGAAGTAGATCTTGTCCGGGCTGGACAGCCGCACGGTCCGCCCTCCCGCGTCCAGCTCGATCGCCTCGCCAGATTTGCCCATGTGCGCCACGGTAGGCCGAGCCCACATATGCCGCATATCGGAGAATCGGGCAGGGTCGGACCCATGGCCACGAACGCGTCACCGCCGCCGGAACCCACGCACTCGTCACCACCGCCGGGACCGATGAATCTCCCCGTCATGCCCCCGGTGAAGCCGATGCTGGCCAAGGCGGTGAAGAAGATCCCGCCCGGCATGCAGTACGAGGCCAAGTGGGACGGCTTCCGGGCGATCGTGCACCGGGACGGCGCCGAGCTGGTCATCGGCAGCCGCACCGGCAAGCCGCTGACCCGCTACTTCCCGGAACTCGTGGCCGGGCTGCTCGCCCAGCTCCCGCCCCGCTGCGTCGTCGACGGCGAGATCGTGATCGCGCAGGACGGCCGCCTCGACTTCGAGCGGCTCTCCGACCGCATCCACCCCGCCGATTCCCGCATCAAGCTCCTGGCGGAGCAGACCCCGGCGAGTTTCGTCGCCTTCGACCTGCTGGCGCTGGAGGACCTGGCACTCCTCGACGTGCCCCTCGCGCAGCGGCGCAAGGCCCTCGCCGACGTGCTGGAGGACGTGGGTCCGCCCGTGTACCTGGCGCCCGCGACCACGGATCCGCAGGTCGCGCAGATGTGGTTCGAGCGGTTCGAGGGGGCGGGCCTGGACGGGGTGATCGCGAAGCCCCTGACGCTGCCGTACCGGCCGGACGCCCGCCTCATGTACAAGATCAAGCACGAGCGGACCGCGGACTGCGTCGTCGCGGGCTACCGGCTGCACAAGACGGCGGGCCCGGTGGTCGGCTCGCTGCTGCTCGGCCTGTACGACGCGGAGGGCCGCCTCCAGCACGTCGGCGCCTCCTCCGCCTTCACCATGCAGCGCCGCAAGGAACTCGTCGAGGAGCTGGAACCGCTGCGCCTGGCCCCGGGCGCCGACCACCCGTGGGCGGACTGGGCGGACCAGGCCGCCCACGAGGCGAACCGGCTCCCGGGCAGCCAGAACCGCTGGAACAGCGGCAAGGACCAGTCGTGGGTGGCCCTCGCCCCTTCGACGGTCTGCGAGGTGGCCTACGACCACATGCAGGGCACCCGGTTCCGGCACACCACCCAGTTCCGCAGATGGCGGCCGGACCGGACGCCGGAGTCCTGCACGTACGGCCAGCTGGAGGAGCCGGTGAGCTACGACCTGAGCGAGGTGCTGGGAACGACGGCCTGACCTCCTGGGCCCCCGCCCCTACCGCGAAGTGACCTTCTCCCACTCCTCCCGGCTCGGCCCCACCGGGCCCGGCTCCCAGCTCGGGTGGGCCGCCAGCCAGTCCGCGAGGTGCTGCTGCACCTCCGGGTCCTCGTACACCGCCCGGGGCAGTTCCTGGAGGTGCCGCACCCGGGCGCGCGCCCGGCCCACCACCGGGTCGGACAGACCGCACACCAGCATCGCGGCGCGCTGCCTGTCCAGTCCGGTCGGCGGCTCGGTCGACCGTTCGGCGTAACGCTGCCCGATCGCGTCGTCCGTCTGCACCTGTACGTCGAACCACGGCCTGAGCGTGCGCACCGCCCACGCGTGGTACGCGCCGGCGAACAGCGCGCCCGCCGGATCCGCACCCCCGTCCACGTGGTCCGCCAGCCACCGGGCCGCCCACAGGGAGAGCGAAATCCCCTGCCCCATCGTCGGGTTGGTGTGCGCGAGGCTGTCCCCGACGGGGAGCAGACCCGTGACGACCGGGCCCTCGGCGTCGACCAGTGCGCTCCACCGGTTGTCGAGCCCGGCCATCGGCAGCACGTCGGACAGCGGCTCGGCGCCGATGGAGAGCCAGGCGGCGCCCGGCGAGAAGGCCCGGGCCGCCGTCTCGAAGACGGCCGGGTCGCGCAGTGCCGTACGGGTCGGGTCGTCGGTGTGCAGGAAGAGCGCGATGCCGAACACGCGGTTGTCGCACGGGAAGGCCGCGCACCCGCCGAAGGATCCCCCGGTCAGCGCGAGCGGCCCGCGCGGCCCCTCGGACTGGCCCTCCGGCAGCCGGTACCAGCGGCAGAAGTACGCGATTCCGGTACGGTGCCGCTCCACGACCGGCGGCCGGCACCCGGCCCCGGCCAGCCAGTCGGCGGTCCTGATCCGCCGCCCGCCGGAGTCGATCACGACGTCCGCCGCGAAGTCACCGCGCTCGGTGCGCACCCCTGTCACCCGGGGGACACCGTCCTCGTCGCCCTGTCCGTCCTGCCCGAAGACCAGCCCCGTGACCGGCTCCCCGTACCGCAGGGTTGCGGTCGGCTCGGCCCGCAGCGCGTCGTACAGGACCGTCTCCACGAGGATGCGCCGCGTCTGCACCATGACCAGGTGCTCGTCTCCCTCGCGTGCCTGAGTGGGCTCCGCGAAGCCGGCCAGCTCGTGGTACTCACTGGCGCCGCGCCGCAGCAGCTCCCCGTACACGTCGGGAAGTTCCTCCTTCAGTACGGCCCGGGCCGCGCCCAGCAGGGTGTGCGGCTGGACGGCCTGCGGGACGGTGACGGGGCGCGGCCAGTCGAAGAAGTCCGCGTCCAGGTCGCCGCAGGGCGCGCGGGAGTCCCGCTCGAAGAGCGTGACGGGGTGCCCGCGCCTGGCCAGGAGCAGTGCGGTGGACAGTCCGGCGACACCGCCGCCGATCACTGCGAAGTCGGTCATATCGCGTACTCCTCAAGGAAGTTGATCTGATGCCGGACCACTGTCACTTCCCCCGGTCGGCCCAGCTTCGAAACGACTCCTGGAGCGTACGGAGGAACGCCTCGGCCCGTTCGTGCGGGGGTGCCGACGCCGGAAGCGGGAAGGCGGGCGCGGCCGTGTGAAGCCGACCGGTCGCGCCGTTGAACTCTCGTTGATCAAACGTTGATCCGGACCGGGCAGCGTGGTCCGCATGCCGATCAACAACACCTACTCCATCGACTGCGACACCTTCTCCGCCGGTGCCTTCTCCGCCGGCGCCTTCTCCACGGACGCCTTCTCCGCCGACAGCGAGCCCTCCTGGCGGGAGAGCGCGCTGTGTGCCCAGACCGGCCCGGAGTTCTTCTTCCCCGAGCCCGGCAGCTCCACCCGCGAGGCCAAGCGGCTGTGCGGCGCGTGCGACATGCGGACCGCCTGCCTGGAGTACGCCCTCACCCACGACGAGCGGTTCGGCGTCTGGGGCGGGCTCTCCGAGAAGGAGCGGTACACGCTGCGGCGAGCGCGCGCCGACGAGCGTCTCGGCGGCTGACCCCCGAGCCCGGACGGTGCACCCTCCGTCGCGTACGCACTGGTAACACGGCTTCCCGGCAGTCATGCTGGTCCTCAGCGATCGACACCAAGTCCAACAGTCGTCCAGGGGAGCCGCGTTGAGCCGTCGCAAGCACCAGCACCCGCAGGGCCGGCACCCGCAGGGGTCCGGGGCCACATTCGCGTACGACTACCTCGTCGTCGGCGCCGGATCGGCGGGCTGTGTGCTCGCGGCCCGTCTCTCCGAGGACCCCACCGTGCGCGTCGCGCTCATCGAGTCCGGCGGCCCCGACCGGCGCTCCAAGCCGGAGATCCGGATGCCTGCGGCGTTCGCCAAGCTCTTCAAGACCCCCTACGACTGGGACTTCTCCACCACCAAGCAGGAGAACCTCGACGGGCGCGAACTCTACTGGCCGCGCGGCCACGTGCTCGGCGGCAGCTCCTCGATCAACGCCATGATGTGGGTGCGCGGCCACCGTGCCGACTACGACGCATGGGGCGAGGCGGCGGGCCACGAGTGGTCGTACGACGAGTTCGTACGGTACTTCCGGCGCGCGGAGCGGTGGACGGGACACACGCCCGCGCACACCGGATACGGCACCGAGGGGCCGCTGTTCATCTCGCCGCCGCGCGACCCCAGCCCGCTCACCGCCGCCTTCCTGGACGCCTGCCGCGAAGCAGGCATCGACGAACTGTCCGAGCTGACAGGCCCCGACCACAGCGGCTGCGCGATCACCCCGCTCAACCAGCGGCGCGGCAGCCGCTGGAGCGCCGCCGACGGCTACCTCGGACCCGCGCGCCGACGCCCCAACCTGGACGTCCTCACCGGGGCCCGGGTACGGCGGCTGCGCTTCGACGGGGACACCGACCGGGTGGTCGGCGTCGAGGCCGACGGCGTACCCGGCACGCTCACCGCTCGCCGGGAGGTCATCCTCTGTGCCGGAGCCGTCGGCTCCCCGTACCTCCTCCTGCACTCGGGCATCGGCGACCCGGACGAGCTGCGCGCCGCCGGAATCACCCCGCGGGTGGCCTCGCCCGAGGTGGGGCGCCACCTCCAGGACCACCTGTCGACCGCCGTCACCCTGCGCTGCCCCGACCCGATCACCCTCACCGGCGCCGACACCCCGGCGAACCTCGCCCGCTACCTCGTGGCCGGCCGCGGACCGCTCACCTCCAACATCGCCGAGGCCGTCGCCTTCCTCCGGAGCACGCCCGGGCTCGCCGCCCCCGACCTGGAACTGATCTTCGCTCCGGTGCCGTTCATCGAGCACGGGCTCACCCCGCCCGCCGAACACGGCCTCACCATCGGCGTCGTCCTCCTCCAGCCCGGCAGCCACGGCCGCATCACGCTCACCGGGCCCGACACCGGGGCGGGACCCCGTATGGAACCCGGCTACCTCACGGACGAGTCCGATCTGCGCCGCATCGTGACGGGCGTACGGCGCGCCGAGGAACTCTTCGCGGGCCGCGCGCTCGCCCCGTACACCGGCGGCCCCATGGGCCTCTACCCCGGTGTCGTCGGCGACGAGGAACTGGCCGCCGCCCTGCGCGGCTCGCTCGAAACCCTCTACCACCCGACCGGCACCTGCCGGATGGGCCGCGACCCCGGGTCGGTCACCGACCCCCGGCTGCGGGTCAGGGGGGTCGAGGGGCTGCGCGTCGTCGACGCGTCCGTCATGCCGCACATCACCCGGGGCCACACCCATGCGCCGACCGTCGCCTTGGCAGAGAAGGCGGCGGAACTGGTGCGGGAGGACGCCAGGTAGACCCCCGGCAGCTTCCCCCGGGGGCCAGGAAGCCACCCGTGAGGATCACCGCAGGCCGGCCAGGACCGCAGGGCGACGGCAGCCGCGCCCGGCGTCTGTCGGGCCGTACGGGGGGAACACGTGCAGCACACGGCCGACTGGGCGTCCGGGCCGATACCGGAGGGGGCCCGTGACGCGGCTTCCGACGCGGAGCCCGGGCCGGACGCGGTCTCCGACGCGGAGCCCGGGCCGGACGCGGTCTCCGACGCGGAGCCCGGGCCGGACGCGGTCTCCGACGCGGAGCCCGGGCCGGAACCGGTGTCCGACGCGGAGCCCGGGCCGAACGCGGCCTCCGGCGCGGAGATCGCCGCCTTCGCCCGCACGGTCGAGAAGCTGCGGGCCCTCCCCGTCGACGACCCCGCCCGGCTGCGCACCGAACAGATCGCCGGAACGTACGTCCGTGAAGGCCGCCACCGTCGGCGCAGGGCCCGCAGGGAGGCCGACAGGCCGGCCGACCACGCGACCGTGGCCGCCACCACGACCGGGGCCGCCGACCGGCGCGAGGACGCCCCACTGGCGCGGCCTGCGAAGTCCGGAGCCTTCGTCCGCCCGCGTCGCTGCTACGTCTGCAAGCGGCCCTACCGGCACGTCGACGCCTTCCACCACGCGCTCTGCCCGGACTGCGCCGCCGACAACACCGCACGCCGCGCCCTGGCCACCGACCTCTCCGGGCGGCGGGTCCTGCTCACCGGCGGCCGGGTCAAGATCGGCTTCCAGCTCGCCCTGATGATGCTCCGCGACGGCGCCGAACCCCTGGTCACCTCCCGCTTTCCGCACGACACGCTGGCCCGCTTCCGGGCCGCGGAGGGCAGCGAGAAGTGGCTCGACCGGCTCACCGTCGTCGCCGTCGACCTGCGCGACCCACGCCAAGTACTGGGTCTGTGCGATCAGTTGAGGGAGACGGGCGAACCGCTGGACATCCTGGTGAACAACGCGGCCCAGACGGTGCGCCGACCGCCCCAGTCGTACGCCGCGCAGCGGCGGGGGAGCGCGGGAAGCTGCCCGCCGAAGTGCTGCGGGCCCCGGGTTGCGCGCCGCTGACCACCGAACTCTCTTTGGCAAGCGGTGCGTTGGCCCTCGTGCTGCCCGAAGGGACGGCCGAGGCAGGGCTGTTGCCCGATCCGTCGCCCGTGAATTCCTGGTCCGTCCGCCTCGGCTCCGTCGACCCGGCCGAACTCCTGGAGACCCAGCTCGTCAACGCGCTGGCCCCCGCCCTGCTCTGCGACCGGCTGCTCCCGCTGCTGCCGGCCTCGCCGCGCCCGCGCCGGTACGTGATCAACGTGACGGCGGTCGAGGGGCGGTTCGCCGTACGCAACAAGACCGGCGGCCACCCGCACACCAACATGGCCAAGGCCGCCCTCAACATGCTCACCCGCACCAGCGCGGCCGAGCTCGCCGTCCAGGGCGTCCACATGTGCAGCGTCGACACGGGCTGGATCACGGACGAGCACCCGGCCCCCCTCAGGCCCCTCCGGGCCCGGCCTCTCCGGCCTCTCCGGTCCGGAGCGAGGCCGTCCGGGCGGCCCGCTCCCCGGCCGGTTCCCGTCCCCCGGCCGGTTCCCGTCCCCCGGCCGGTTCTCGTCAGCGCGTGATGCGGAACGCCTCGTCGTACATCTTCCACTCCAGCGGGGGCTTCAGGTCCATGTTGTTCTTCTGGAGGAAGACCTTCTGGGCGGTGTCGATGCGGGACGTGTCGTTGAGCTTCTTCTTCGTCCGGAGCACCTCGCGCGTCTCGTGCAGGAACGCGGTCAGGTAGGCCTTCTCGGCCTTCTTCTTGTCCTTGGCGTCCGTCTCGGCGGGCGCCTTGGCCTTCTTGCGGGCCAGGTCGCGGATGCCGTAGAAGCCGCGCGGGTCGATGCCGGGGCCGTGCAGCACCATCGCGTCGTAGTAGATGAACTGGCCGAGCGTGCCCAGACCGTCCATCTTGGCGAGGTCGACCGCGGGCTTGAAGTAGTACTTGTCGCGGGCGGCGTCCTGCGCCTTGATGAAGTCCGGCTCCTTCGCCGCCTGCTTCCACGCCTTGGGGAGGCCGGGGTCGAGGCCCTCGTGCGAGGCGCTGCCGTCGACCTTCTCCAGTGCGGGGATGAAGACGGCGAGCGGGTTGTCCGGATGGGACTTGGTGTAATCCTGGATCAGCTGGAGCATGTCGTGCGTGCCCGAGGTGAAGCCGATGACGCCGGCCGTGTAGCCGTTGCCGTCGCCGACGTCGCGGATCGACGCGTACTGGCCGCGCCAGTTGGTCGTCGAGTTCTCCGCGGTGGAGATGATCTGCGCTGCCATCTCCTTGGCGGCGGGGGCCGCGAGACCGGGAGGCAGCTTGGCTATCAGCTCCTGGTCGGTCTTGGGCTTCTTGGCCTCGGCGGCCGCATCGGCCCCACCGGACGCTTCCGCGTTCTCGTACGGGTCGACATAGATCGGGTCGTCCCCCTTGGGGTTGCCGCCGAACACTGCGGTGGCAACGATGGCGACCGGGGCGCCGATGAGGACTAGACGGGTGAGAGGTTTCACGCCCGACAGATTACGTGGCGCGGGCGCGCGCCCTGCGCGGAGATCCCCTCTTCACCGCTGCGACCCTTCGCGCCCGGCAGGCGAAATCGCCACAGATCCTTCACGGCGCGGAACAGGACCGAGCAGCTCCGCGATCGGCGCTCCCCGCTGCCGCACTCCCGGCATACTCATCAACTCGCCTTGTATGCAGTGAAGTTGACGGCTGCCGGCGAACCCTGGCCGGTCTCGGGGGAGCCGGGGGAGCACGATTCTTGTGGGCGCGAACCGGCCGTTCTCGCGGCCCTGGCGGGCCGGGATGCGGAGTGGGTCACCGTGCGCCCCGACGACCCGGATCGTTACGTGCGCGGCAGCGCGACGGGCTGTTGTGTACGCGGCAGTGTGACGCGTCACGCTGCACCGCCGCCCGGTCCTGCCGGAGGGCCGGGGGATCACCCTTCCCGCCCCTCCGGCAGCACACCGCTTACGCCCCGGCCGCCCGCGCCGCCTTCCGGGCCAGCCTCGCCGCCAGCTTCTCGTCGAACTTCGACGCCTCCGAGTCCAGCCCGCTCATGTAGAGCCCGAGCTCCTCCTGGGCCTTCAGGCCCTCGGGGCCGAGCCCGTCGATGTCGAGGACCTTGAGGAAGCGCAGCACCGGCTGGATCACGTCGTCGTGGTGGATCCGGATGTTGTAGACCCCGCCGATCGCCATCTGCGCCGCGGCCCGCTCGAAGCCCGGCATGCCGTGTCCCGGCATCCGGAAGTTCACGACCACGTCCCGCACGGCCTGCATGGTCAGGTCGGGGGCGAGCTGGAAGGCGGCGCCCAGCAGGTTCCGGTAGAAGACCATGTGCAGGTTCTCGTCCGTGGCGATCCGGGCCAGCATCCGGTCGCACACCGGGTCGCCGGACTGGTGGCCGGTGTTCCGGTGCGAGATGCGGGTGGCGAGCTCCTGGAAGGCGACGTACGCGACCGAGTGCAGCATCGAGTGCCGGTTGTCGGACTCGAAGCCCTCGCTCATGTGCACCATCCGGAACTGCTCCAGCTTGTCCGGGTCCACCGCCCGCGAAGCGAGCAGGTAGTCGCGCATCACGATGCCGTGCCGGCCCTCCTCGGCGGTCCAGCGGTGCACCCAGGTGCCCCACGCGCCGTTCCGGCCGAAGAGCGACGCGATCTCATGGTGGTAGCTGGGGAGGTTGTCCTCGGTCAGCAGGTTCACGACGAGCGCGACCTTGCCGATCTCCGTGACCTTGGACTGCTCCGGGTCCCAGGCCTGGCCGTCCTCGAAGAAGCCGGGGAAGTTCCGGCCGTCCGACCACGGCACGTACTCGTGGGGCATCCAGTCCTTGGTGACCGACAGGTGGCGGTTGAGTTCCTTCTCCACCACCTCTTCCAGCGCGAACAGCAGCTTGGCGTCGGTCCACGCCTCCGAGCTGCCGAGATGGGGAGAGGTGATCGTCACGGGTACTCCAGGGGGATGGGGACGAGGCGGTTACCTACGGCTTCGTAGGTTACGAGACCGTAGGTTAAGCGCGGTGTGAGCGCGGAGCCAAGTCCCCGTCCGCTATTTCCTGCTACATACCGTTATGTATGCAGGTCGCGAAGGCGTACCGAGAGACAAGTCACGCAGCCCTCCAGCTTTTCGAACTCGCTGATGTCCACCGGAACGGGTGTGAATCCAAGATCCGCGAACAGTTCCGCCGACTTCGGCGCGCTCGACGCCATGAGGACCGTGTTCCCGTCGAGCACGACGACATGCGGGCCCGCCTCCTCCGGCACGGAGAGGAAGCGAGGGAACGCCGTCACGCTGTCCACCAGCGGCTCGTACCCCACGACAGTCCCGTCCGGCAGCGCCGTCACGGCCGACTTCAGGTGCAGTACCCGGCTCACCGGCACCGCCACGACCCGCGCCCCGAGCGGCTCGAACGCCGCCCGCAGCTGACGGACCCCCTCCGCATTGGTCCGCCCGCCCCGCCCCACGTACACGGTGTCGCCGACCTTCAGCACGTCTCCGCCGTCCAGGGTCCCCGGCTCCCGCACCCGGTTCACCGAGCACCCGAGCCGCTCCGCCAGCACCGACTCCACGGCCGCCGTCTCCGGCCGCCGGGACACCGCCCCCGACCGCCCCATCAGGGCGACATTGCGGAACATCACCACCGAATCCTCGACGAACACCCCGTCCGGGCAGCCGTCGAGCGGCTCCACCTCCACCGTCTCCCAGCCGTGCGCCCGCAGCGCCCCGACGTACGACTCCCACTGCGCGAAGGCCAACTCCACGTCCACCGGCGTCCGTTCGAGATGCGTCACCAGCCCCTCGGCGAGACGCGGGCTCGGGCGGCGGACCAGGGCTTTTCTGCTGGGCATGCGATTTCTCCGATACGTGTACGGGGCCGACGAAACGAGCCCGGCGCACATGCGGACGGGCCCGCCGCTCGAACGTATCGAACGACGGGCCCGCCCCGGCGGCAGAGCTTCGGCTCCTCCACGGCAGATCCTCAGAGTGCGACCCGGCTCCTCCGTGTCCGCACGCTCCACCGGCCCCCGTCACGCGTCAGCAGGACCGGGTGTGCGAAGCAGCCGCCGACCAGCTCGCTCGTCAGCGCATCGGATCGCACGCGAAGCACTTCGACGGGACGGAACGGCTGATGTGCCGTCATCAAGCAGCCCCCTGTGCCCTGTTGACGGCAGACAGCACTGCCCGCACCGTCGCCGTCAGCACCGAGGTGTCCTGCCCCGCGCCCCACCACACGGCCCCGCCGATCCGGCACTCCGCGTACGCCACGGCCGGACTGCCGGGGCCGCTCCCGGTGGAATGCTCGGCGTACCCGAGGATGTCGACCTCGATGCCCGCCTCCGCGAGGGCCGCGGTGAAGGCGGCGACGGGCCCGTTCCCGGAACCCTTGAAGCGGGCCGGCGGCGCGCCGTCGAAACCGATGTCGCACACCAACTCATGGGCGCCGGGCCCGACCTCGGACGCCTCGTACCACGGCACGGACACCGGCCCTTCGACCCCGGGGGAGAGGTACACCGTACGGAACAGCTCCCACAGCTCCTCCGTGCTCGCCTCCCGCCCGCTGTCGTCGGTGGTCCGCTGCACCGCCTTCGAGAAGTCCGGCCGCATCCCGCGCGGCAGGTCGATCCCGTAACCGGTCTGCAGCAGATAGGCGATGCCGCCCTTGCCGGACTGGCTGTTGACCCGGATCACCGCCTCGTACGTCCGCCCGATGTCGGCCGGATCGATCGGCAAGTACGGTACGGACCAGGGCAGTTCCCGCTCCCCTACGCCCTCGGCCGCGGCCCGTCGCGCATGCGCGGCCAGGCCCTTGCTGATGGCGTCCTGGTGGGTGCCGGAGAACGCGGTGTGCACGAGGTCGCCGGCGTACGGATGGCGGACCGGGACGGGCAGCCGGTTGCAGTGCTCGACCACCTCCCGTACGGCGTCGATGTCGGTGAGGTCGACCCCCGGATCGACGCCCTGGGTGTGCAGGTTGAGGGCGAGCGTGACCAGGTCGACGTTGCCGGTGCGCTCGCCGTTGCCGAACAGGCAGCCCTCGACGCGCTGTGCCCCCGCCAGCACGGCCAGTTCGGCGCAGGCCACCCCCGTACCGCGGTCGTTGTGCGGGTGCACGGAGAGGATCACCGCGTCGCGTCGCGCCAAGTGCCGGTGCATGTACTCGATCTGATCGGCGTAGACGTTCGGGGTGGCGATCTCGACCGTGGCCGGGAGGTTGTGGACGACCGGGCGGTCCGGGGAGGCGTCCCACAGCTCGCTCAGGCCGTTGCAGACCTCCAGGACGAAGTCGGGCTCGGTGAGGTTGAAGACCTCGGGCGAGAACTGGAAGCGGATGTCGGCGTCCGGCCGCTGTTCCGCGAGCCGCAGCACGTCCTTCGCACCCTCCCTGACCAGTGCGTGCACCTCGTCGCGGGACCGGCCCAGGACGGTGTCGCGCCAGGTGGGAGCGGTGGCCGTGTAGAGGTGCACGACCGTGTGCGGCAGCCCCTCGATCGACTCGAAGGTGCGCTCGACGAGGTCGCGGCGGGCCGGGGTGAAGACCACTGTGGTCACGTCGTCGGGCACGGCGCCGCTCGTCGCCAGATGCCGTACGAAGTCGAAGTCGGTGCGGCTCGCGGACGGATAGCCGACCTCGATCTCCTTGTAGCCCATGGCGACGAGCAGATCGAAGAACTTGCGCTTGCGGCCGGTGTCCATCGGCTCGGCCAGGGCCTGGTTGCCGTCCCGCAGATCGACCGGCACCCACAGCGGTGCCTGCTCGATGCGGCGGGTGGGCCAGGAGCGGTCGGCGTCGGCCAGCGGTACACACACGCGCTCGTGGGCCGGACGATAGCGGTGGGACGGCATGGGACTGGGCTGTTGCGGATTCCAGGTGTGCACGGTCACGCTCACGGTCGGAGATTCCTTCGGTCGTCCACGGTCGGCCGACCGGCAGCACGGCACCCCGCGGCGGGGTGCCGGTCGTCTCAGGCCCCGCCGCGGCAACCGAGAAGAAGCCCGCGAAATCGCATGGCGGCTACACTAACCACACCTCAAGTCCTCAGACAACCTGACAGGTGAAATTTATGACGCTCGGCGCCCTCCGCCCCACACCCCTGGTGGAACAGGCCATTGCGCATCTGCGTGAGCAGATCACCGGAGGCCACTGGCCGGTCGGCACCAAGATCCCCGGCGAGACGACCCTCGCCAAGACCCTCGGTGTCGGCCGCTCCACCGTCCGTGAGGCGCTGCGCGCCCTGTCCGGGGCGGGGCTGCTGCGGGCCCGCCAGGGCTCCGGCGTCTTCGTCATCGCCACCGAGCCCGAGGAGGACTGGGCGACCCGCCTGCGCCGGGCCGCGATCACCGATGTGTACGAGGTGCGGATGCTGGTCGAGGTCCAGGCGGCCCGGCTCGCCGCCGGGCGCCGGACCGAGGACGACGTCACCGCGCTCCGGGCGGCGATGGCGACGCGGCGGCGGGCCGTGCCGGGGGGAGACGCGGCGTTCGTGGACGCCGACATCGCCCTCCACGCTGTCGTCGTCGACGCCGCCCACAACCCGGTCCTGACCTCGCTGTTCGCGGAGTTCCGCCCCGTTCTGCGGGCCGGATTGATCGACATGGTCGAGCTGACCGGGCTGCGCACGCAGGACCGCGGCTGCGGGGAGGCCGGACACGAGGAGCTGGTGGAAGCGGTGGCGCGGGGGGACGCCGATGCCGCCGGGCGCGCCCTCCAGGCCGAGCTGGAGGGCACACAGGCCCGGCTCCGGGCGCTCTAGCGCTCCAGTGCTCCCGTGCTCCAGTGTTCTGTGGGGTTCCCGGTGCGGGTCCGCTGTGGCTGGTCGCGCGGTTCCCCGCGCCCCCGGGGTCCGTCAGCGGGCCGTCGAGGAGTGGAGGTGGCGGCGCAAGTGCTCGGCGGTGAACGATTTCTGAAGCTGCATCAGCTCGCTCGGTGTTCCCTCGAACACGATCTCCCCGCCGTGCTTGCCGCCGTCCGGGCCCAGGTCGATCACCCAGTCCGCGCGCTTCACCACGTCCAGGTTGTGCTCGACGCAGATCACCGAGTTCCCGGCGTCGACCAGCCGGTCGAGGAGCGCGACCAGGGTGTCGACGTCCGCCATGTGCAGACCGGTCGTCGGCTCGTCCAGTACGTAGACGCTGCCGGTCCGGTGCAGTTGGGTGGCCAGCTTGATGCGCTGCCGCTCGCCGCCGGACAGCGAACTCAGCGGCTGACCGAGGGTCAGGTACCCCAGCCCGACCTCGTGCAGGGTCTCCAACCTCCTTGCGATCAGCGGCTCTTCGAAGAACTCCAGCGCCCGCGTCACCGGCATCTCCAGCACGTCCACGATCGACATGCCGCCCACCCGGTGCTCCAGCACCTCGTCCTGGAAGCGCCGGCCCTCGCACGCCGGGCACACCGTCGTCACCGGGTCCATGAAAGCCAGGTCGGTGTACAGGACGCCCCGGCCGGAGCAACCCCCGCACGCACCGGCGGAGTTGAAGGAGAAGAGGGACGCATCGACCCCGTTCTCCCTCGCGAAGATCCGGCGGATCGCGTCCATGATGCCTACGTACGTCGCCGGGGTGGACCGCGAGGAGACCCCGATCGCCCCCTGGTCGATGACGATCGCCTCCGGGTGCACGGCCGTGAACACCTCCGACACCAGCGTCGACTTGCCCGAACCCGCCACCCCCGTCACCACGGTGAGCACCCCGGTCGGGAAGGCGGTGTCGACGCCCTTGAGGTTGTGCAGGGAGGCCCCGGTGACCGGCAGCCACCCGGTGGGGGAGCGGAAAGACTCCTTGAGCGGGGTGCGCCGGCGCAGACACCGGCCGGTCGGGGTGTCCGCCCCGCGCAGCTGAGCCACCGGCCCCTCGAAGACGACGAGACCGCCGTCCGTGCCCGCGCCGGGGCCGATGTCCACCACGTGGTCCGCGACCGCCATCACGTCCGGGTCGTGCTCCACCACCAGCACCGTGTTGCCCTTGTCCCGCAGGCGTACCAGCAGATCGTTCAGCCGCCCCACGTCCCGCGGGTGCAGGCCCACACTCGGCTCGTCGAAGATGTACGTCAGCCCGGTCAGTGAACTCCCCAGGTGCCGCACCATCTTGAGCCGCTGGCCCTCGCCCCCGGACAGCGTCGTGGTCTCCCGGTCCAGGCTCAGATATCCGAGCCCGATCCCCACCAGGCGCTCAAGCCGTTCCCGCGCGGCAGCCGCGATCGGGGACGCCACCGGGTCGTCGATCCGGCCCAGCACCTCCACCAGGTCGGCGACCTCCATGGAGACGTAGTCCCGTACGGAAAGACCGTCGATCCGGGACTTCAGCGCGGCCTCGTTCAGCCGCGCCCCCTCGCAGCTCCCGCACACGCCCTCCACGGTCAACTCGGCTGCGGCGTCACGTGACTTGGCGGACAGCGAGCCGGTGTCCCGTTTCAGGAAGAGCCGCTCGAAACGGTTGACGAGACCCTCGGAGTCCACCTCCACCGTGCCGGACTTCATCCGCAGTGCCACCTTGGTGCCGTCCGCGCCCCGCGCCCCGTACAGCAGTCGGGCACGCTCCTCGGGTCCGTACTCGCACAGTGGTTTGTCCGGGTCGAAGAGGTCGTTGTGGGCGTAGAGCTTCCACTGCCAGCTGCCCACGGAGGAACCGGGCACCCGCAGGGCGCCGCCGTTGAGCGACTTCGACCAGTCGATCGCCCTGTCGAGGTCGAGGCGGACCGTACGGCCGACCCCGTCGCAGGTGGTGCACATGCCGCTCGGGTCGTTGAACGAGTACGCCGTCGCCGGACCGGCGCTCGGGACCCCGTACCGGGAGAACAGCACCCGGATCACCGAGTAGATGTCGGTCATGGTGCCGACGGTCGACCGGACGTTGCCGCCGATCGGCTTCTGGTCGACGACGATCGCCACCGACAGGTCGTCGATCGCGTCCACCAGCGGCCGTTCGTACTTCGGCAGGCGGTTGCGGAGGAACCAGGTGAAGGTCTCGTTGAGCTGTCGCTGCGACTCGACCGCGATGGTGTCGAAGACGACGGAGGACTTGCCGGAGCCCGAGACCCCGGTGAAGACGATGATCTTGCCTTTGGGGAGGGCGAGGGAGACGTCCCGGAGGTTGTTCTCCCTCGCACCCGTGACCACGATGTTCGATGCCATGACATCGACGCTAGGACTCATACCCGACACCTTCTGTCGGGTATCAGATCGCTGCTTCGGCCTCCGAGGCCTCCGCAGGGCCCTCTCCGGCAGCCTCCGGCTCCGCCCCCAGCCGCAGCCGTCGGGTGATCCCGATCGACCTCAGGAAGGGCTCGTCGTGGCTGGCCACGATCAGCGCCCCCTCGTACGCCTGCAGCGCCTCGGTCAGTTGGCGCACGCTCGCCATGTCGAGGTTGTTCGTCGGCTCGTCGAGCATCAGGAGCTGCGGCGCGGGATCCGCGAGCAGCAGCGCGGCGAGGGTCGCCCGGAAGCGCTCGCCGCCCGACAGCGTGCCCACCGCCTGGTCCGCCCTGGCCCCCTTGAAGAGGAACCGCGCCAGCCGCGCCCTGATCAGGTTGTTCGTCGCGGACGGCGCGAGGAGCGCCACGTTCTGCGCGACGCTCAGCGAGTCGTCCAGCACATCGAGCCGCTGCGGCAGGAAGCGCATCGGCACCAGCCTCTCCACCTCCCCCGACAGCGGTTCCAGCTGCCCGGCGACCGTGCGCAGCAGGGTGGTCTTGCCCGCGCCGTTGCGTCCGGTCAGCGCGACCCGCTCGGGCCCGCGCAACTCGAACTCCCCGTCCAGACGCGCCCCGTACGGCATTACCAGGTCGCGGACGCGCAGTACGCCCCGCCCCGGGTGGACCGTGGTGTACGGCAGCTCGATGCGTACCTCCGCGTCCTCGCGCACCAACTCCTCGGCCTCGCCCAGTCGTTCACGGGCCTCCTTCAGCCTCTCCGTATGCATGATCCTGTGCTTGCCCGCCGACTCCTGCGCGGCGCGCTTGCGCAGCCCCATCACGATCTTCGGCTCGCGCTTCTGGTCCTGCATCTTCTGTCCGTACTTCTTGCGCTTCGCCAACTTCATCTGGGCCTCGGCCAGTTCGCGCTTCTGCTTCTGCACATCGGCCTCGGCGACGCGCACCATGCGCGTCGCGGCCTCCTGCTCGACGGCGAGGGCCTCCTCGTACTCGGAGAAGGTGCCGCCGTACCAGCGGACCTCGCCGTCGCGCAGATCGGCGATCTGGTCGACCCGCTCCAGGAGCTCCCGGTCGTGACTGACCAGGACGAGCACCCCGGAGTAGGCCGACACGGCGTCGTACAGCCGCTGCCGTGCGTACAGGTCGAGGTTGTTCGTCGGCTCGTCGAGCAGCAGCACGTCGGGCCTGCGCAGCAGCAGGGCGGCCAGCCGCAGCAGGACGGACTCGCCGCCCGACACCTCGCCGATGGTGCGGTCGAGACCGATGTGGCCGAGGCCCAGCTCGCCGAGCGTGGCCAGTGCGCGCTCCTCCACGTCCCAGTCGTCGCCGATCGCGGCGAAGTTCTCCTCGCTCGCGTCACCGGCCTCGATGGCGTGCAGCGCGGCGCGCTTGCCGGCGATCTCCAGTGCCTCGTCGACGCGCAGCCCGGTGTCGAGCACCAGGCTCTGTGGCAGGTAACCGATGCTGCCCGCCGCCTTCACCTTGCCGCCGGCCGGGGTGAGCTCCCCGGCGAAGAGCTTCAGCAGGGTCGACTTGCCCGAACCGTTGACCCCGATGAGGCCGGTACGGCCGGGTCCCACGGCGATCTGGAAGTCCTCGAAGACGGGGGTGCCGTCCGGCCAGGAGAAGGAGAGGGCGGTGCAGGTGAGCGAAGTGCTCCGGGGCTGTGCAGAGGGGTGGGTAGACACGAGGGCCTCCAGGTTGCGGTGAGTGATTCCGGGCAACTGGTGGAGACACCGAAAACGTGCGGACCTCGCGTCAGGGCGATGACGCTCGCGTCAGGGCAATGACGGCGGAGAAGAGAAGCCCCGAGCGGGAGAAGACGGCTCGAACGCCGAGGTCGCACACGGCACGCGGAAGAGTGCAGACCACTCACAGGTGGCTGCCTCGCGGCACGGTGTCCCAGACCTCAGACGCGCAACGGCCTTCTCCAATCGACGACAACAGGGCGAGAGGAACGTTACGCCCGCCGATTCGACGGACGCAAATGATTTCTCGGTCCGCTGCGGAGCGGAGGGATCCTGCGGGGCGGAGGGATCCTGCGGGACGGATGCATCCTGCGGGGCGGAGGCATCCTGCGGGCCGGGAGATCCTGCGGGGCCCGGAGCGCGGGGCCCCGGCTCTGCACCCCCTCAGCTGCTGAGCAGCTGGGCCAGGTCCTGGTCGACGTCCAGGAACCGGTGCTCGGTCCCGTGCGGCACCAGCTCCTGCGTCTGGCGCAGGAACGCCCGCAGCTCGGAGGTCCTGATGTGCACCATCGCGATCCCCTCCGCGGCATGCAGCTCCAACACGGTCCGCCCGAACCCGTACGGCCGCAGTTGTACGTCACCGACGCCGGCCTCCTCCTCAAGGCCGGTGGCAAGCAGCTCCCGGGCGAAGGTCCACACCACCTCGATGCCCTCCAGGGTCGCCGGGGGAGGGAAGGTCATGTGGACGGCGAAGGGGTCCGTGCGGTCGTAGCTCAGCGTCGCGGGGACGTTCTCCAGCTGCGGCGCGGTGGAGATCAGACGGGCCTGCACGGCCTGCTCGATGACGGTGGACAAGGCCAGCACCTCTCATGCTCGGTGGATGCGTCCTGCCGCCCCGGAAGACGTAGGAACGCGCGATTCCGTGCACACGGAACGGGCGTGAGCTGCATCACCCGTCTCCGGCTGCAATCACGTCGAGCCGCAGACACCTGCGTGGTCGCAGTACGGCTGGTTCCCGCTGGCACCGCAGCCACACAGGATGACCCGTGTCTCATGGTGCGGACCGTGTGAACCGTCGACCCTGAGTTCTCCCCTGATCACCAACTGGCCCACCGCATTGCGGACGACCACCGTCGGGGTTTCGCCGGTTTCGGCGGGCCCGTCCCGAAGCCGGTACTGCAGGGCACCGCTCGGGCAGCGTCCGATCACCTCGGTGACCCGCTCCGGCGGAGCGGCGTCCGGGGAGACCCAGGGACGTCTCTTCAGGTCGAAGACCTCCGGCAGTCCGCGTACGCACTCGGCCGCGTGCAGACAGCGACCGGGATCGAAGGTCACATCCACCCCCTCGCCCGGATACTCCTTGGCCTCCTTGGCCTTCTCATGCTGCTCGGCCTGCTCGGCCTGCGGCTGTTCACCGCTCTCGTTCGTGCTCATGACCGGGCTCCCGCCGTCAGTCCTTCACCGAGCTGCGGCTCTGGTAGAGCAGGTCCTGGTACTCGGGATGGCGCTGGATCCAGCCCGAGTAGAACGGGCAGACCGCGAGGACCCGCAGTCCGGCGGCCCGCGCCTCGTCCAGCGACTGCCGGACGAGCGAGGCACCCACGCCCTTGCCCTCGAAGTCCGGTGCGACCTCGGTGTGCACGAAGGCGACGAGTTCGGGCGTACGGATGTACTGCGAGATTCCGGCCGTGCGATCCGATCCGTCCACCCGTGCCTCGTAGCGTCCCGCGTCCTGCGCGTCGATGATCTCGACTGCCATCCCGTCGCCTCCTCGGCTCTGGACCCACCGGCGGGATCCGGCATCCCGGCCCGCCGTCTGTGCCCACCATAGGAACGGGCACCCCTGCCCGCACTCTGGACGACAGCAGTCCGGTCCGCTAGCTTCCAGCGCCATGAGGGGTATGGGGAAGACGAGACGTGTGATGGCCGTGGGACTGAGTGCGGCGGCGGTCGCCGCGGCACTGGGCGCGGTTCCGGCACAGGCGGCGGGAGCGCGCGCGGAACCCGTCGTGGCGAAGGAGGGTGCGCACACTCCTTCCGGGTGGCGGCTCAAGGACACAGGCGTGACGGACGTACGTTTCCGGGGCCTCGCGGCGGTGAACCGGCACACCGCATGGGTGGCCGGCTCCAAGGGCACCGTGCTGCGCACCGCCGACGGGGGCCGCACCTGGGGAGACGTGTCGCCGCCGGGAGCGGGCGGACTGGAGTTCCGGGACATCGAGGCGTTCGACGGGCGGCGTGCGGTGGTGCTCGCCATCGGGGAGGGCGAGGCATCCCGGACGTACCGCACGGAGGACGGCGGCCGGACCTGGAAGGAGACCTTCCGCAACCCCGACCCCAAGGCCTTCTACGACTGCCTGACCTTCTTCGACCACCGCAACGGGCTGGCCATGAGTGACCCGGTCGACGGCAAGTACCGCATCCTGTCCACCGCGGACGGCGGCAAGTCCTGGAAGGTGCTCCCGGACAAGGGGATGCCGGAGGCGCTGCCGGGCGAGGCCGGGTTCGCGGCGAGCGGGCAGTGTCTGGTGAGCAACGGGCCGCGGGACGTGTGGCTGGCCACGGGCGGGGGCTCCCGGGGCCGGGTCCTGCACTCGGCGGACCGCGGTCTGACCTGGCGGGCGACGGACCTCTCGATCCCGGCAGGCGATCCTGCGCGGGGCGTCTTCGGAGTCGCCTTCCGGGACCGTACGCACGGGATCGCGGTCGGCGGCGACTACCGGGCGGGGCAGGCGTCGCCGGACGCGGCGGCGCTCACTTCCGACGGCGGCCGGACGTGGCGCCGGTCCACGACTCCGCCGACGGATTACCGCTCCGGCGTGACCTGGCTGCCGCACAGCCGGTCGGTGGCCCTTGCCGTCGGCCCGACGGGCACGGACGTGACGCTGAACGCGGGGCGCTCGTGGCGCAAGATCGACGGCGGCTCGTACGACACGGTGGACTGCACGGTGGATCTCGGGTGCTGGGCGGCGGGAGAGAAGGGGCGGGTGGCACGGCTGGAGTTCTGAGGACGTCGGGTCCGTCCCTCCCTCCCTTCCTCCCCCCGCCGGGGCCGGGCCCGCGGGGGGCGAGGGGGTCGTCGTGCGGGCCTGCGGGGCCGGTGGCGTCGTGCGGGTGCGTCGTGGCTGGTCGCGCAGTTCCCCGCGCCCCTAAATGCCTGCCCCCGATACCGCCGCCTCCTTGGGCAGCGGGGCCGCCCCCCCGGGGGGCGGGACGGGTGGGCAAGGGGGCGGCCCTCACGCGAAGCCCCGCCCCTTGCTCCGGCATACGCTCGCGACCGCCCCACACCCCCGCCCAGCGCTAAGCGACCGGTGCTTGGCGGTAAGGAGCCAGTCCCTCCACCGTCTTCGTCGCCACGAACTCCGTGACCCGGTAAGCGCACACCCCGCCCACGGTGAACGGGTCCGAGGCCGCCAGCGCCTCGATCTGCGCCCGCGACTCGGCGACCGCGAGGATCACTCCGCCGTCCCTCGGCTGCTTCCGGCCGGAGGCCAGGAACACCCCCGCCGCGTACTGCGCGTCCAGCCACGCCACGTGCTCGGTCATCAGCGCGTCCACCTGCTCGACGGGCGCGGTATAGGTCAACTCAAGTACGAACATGATCGCCAGCGTACCGACCGCGCCAGCCCCTCCACCCCCCACTGTCAGACCCACGTCCTACAGTGGCGAGCACGATGAACCACACGCCCCACACCATCCCGACAGACGAGGCCGCCGCCCGCGCGGTCCAGGACGAACTCCGCACCAGGGTCGTCCTGGACGAGACCGGACCGCCGCCCGGTACCGGCCACGTCACCGGTGTTGACGTCGCGTACGACGACGCCCGCGACCTCGTCGTCGCCGCGGCCGTCGTCCTCGACGCCGCGACCCTCGCGGTGGTGGAGGAGGCCACGGCCACCGGCCGGGTCGCCTTCCCTTACGTACCGGGGCTGTTGGCGTTCCGCGAGATACCGACGGTGCTGGCCGCGCTCGGCAGGCTCGCCACCGACCCCGGCCTGATCGTCTGCGACGGGTTCGGGCTGGCCCACCCGCGCCGTTTCGGTCTGGCCAGTCACCTCGGCGTACTGACCGGGCTCCCCACCCTCGGCGTCGCGAAGAACCCCTTCGCGTTCGCGTACGAGCAACCCGGCCCGCGGCGCGGGGACTTCTCGCCGCTCCTGGCCGAGGACGACGGCACCGAGGTCGGCCGCGCCCTGCGCACCCAAGCCGGCGTCAAGCCGGTCTTCGTGTCCGTCGGCCACCGGGTCTCGCTCGACAACGCCTGCGCGCACACGCTCCGGCTGGCCGCCGCCTTCCGCCAGCCGGAGACCACCCGCCGCGCGGACTCGCTGTGCCGAAGGGCTCTGACGGAGGCGACCGCCGAGGCCGATGCAACAGGTGCGTAGCCGATGCAACAGGCGCGTAACTGAGTATGCGTACGGATGTTGAAAGCAAACTTTCGGGACAGGGTGATCACATGAGCATGTACACGAGCGCACACACCGCACCCGCCGTCCCCGACTACTTCGAGTCCGTCACCGTCCACCGGGCCGGCCGGCGGATGGCAGTGACCGTGCTCGTCGGCGTGCTGGCGATGCTGGGCTGGACCGGCGGCATGATCTATACGATATCGGGCTGGATATCCGGCTGATCAGCGGACGGCCGCCACCCGGAACCGGATCCCCGCCGCCTGCAGCCTCTCCAGCAGTGCGTCCCCCATCGCCACCGCCGTCGTCACCTGCCCCGCGGTCTTCGGCAGTTCGTCGAAGGCGAGGCTCAGCACCGACTCCGCGAGGATCTTCGCCGTCTCGCCGTAACCGGGGTCGCCGCCCGACACCTCCGTGAACACCCGCTGCCCGCCGCCCTCCCCGACGAACCGCACGGTGAACCAGCTCTTCGCCCGTCGCGCCTCGTCAGGTCCCGAGCCGGGCGCGAGCAGCGAGCCGAGCCACCGCCGCGCCGCCGGCACCTGGGCCAGCGCCAGCAGCGAGCCCGCGGCCACCGTGCCGCCCACCGCGACCGGCAGCCACTTCACCCCGGCGAAGTGCCGGTAGCGGAAGTCGGGTCCGTATCGATCAAGAGCCGCCGCCGACCGTTCCACCACCTGCGCGTCGAGCGTCGGCAACGGCACCGCCCAGACGCCCACCTCGCCGTTGCGGTGCGGCGCACCGAGCGGCGCCCGCACCGCGCGCCCGCCCGAAGGCCCCGGCTCCACCGCACGCCGCTCCTGCGCCGCCCGTATCATCTGCGGCCCGCGCCCCATCGCCCCCAGCGCCGATGCCAAGGTCCCGCCGGAGAACTGCGCCCCGGTCCGCACGAAACCGTCGACCCGCAGCGGCACCCCCTCCGGCAGCCGGCACACCGTGAAGTACGCACCCAGGTCGTGCGGTACGGAGTCGAAGCCGCACGCGTGCACCAGCCGGGATCCGGTGCGCCTGGCCACCGCGTCGTAGGCAAGGTACATCCGGTCCAGGAACTCGGGCTCCCCGCACAGGTCCGCGTAGTCGGTGCCCGCCTCCGCGCACGCCGCGACCAGGCCCTCCCCGTACTGGAGGTAGGGGCCGACCGTCGAGGCCAGCACCCTTGTGCTGCGGGCGAGTTCGCGCAGCGACGCGGGGTCGTCGGAGTCGGCGTGCAGCAGCGGCAGTTCGGCACAGGAGGGGTGGGTCCCGGTCAGGCGCTCGCGCAGCCGCTCCAGCTTGGCGGGCGAGCGGCCGGCGACGGCCCAGCGGCAGCCCTCCGGGGCGTGTGCGGCCAGGTACCGCGCCGTCAGTTCACCCACGAAGCCGGTCGCTCCGAAGATCACGATGTCGTACGGACGCGGCATGCGGTTCCTCCAGTCGTCGGGTACAGCTCGGGAAAAGGTAGGGGAAAGGCTAAGCGCTTGCTCGGCCAAGGGGCTTGTGCAGAGTGGAACACGTTCTTAGCATCACTGCTGTTACATCAGTTGTGTCACAGTGCTGGGGGCTTGATGGCAAGGACAGCAGGCACGAACAACGGGGCTGTGCGAGGGCCTCTCTCCGGAGTGCGCGTGGTGGAGCTGGCCGGCATCGGTCCCGGCCCGTTCGCCGCGATGTGCCTCGCCGACCTGGGCGCCGACGTCGTACGGGTGGACCGGCCGGGCGGCGCGGGGCTCGGCGTCGACCCGGCGAAGGACCTCACCAACCGCAACAAGCGCTCCGTCCTCGTCAACCTCAAGGACCCGGCGGGACCCGGCCAGGTCCTCGACCTCGTCGAGCGCGCCGACATCCTCATCGAGGCCTACCGCCCGGGCGTCGCCGAACGCCTCGGTGTCGGCCCCGACGCCTGCCTCGCCCGCAACCCGAAGCTGGTCTACGGGCGGATGACCGGCTGGGGGCAGGAGGGCCCGCTCGCCCAGCGGGCCGGACACGACATCTCGTACCTCGCCCTCACCGGCACCCTCGGGATGATCGGCAAGCCGGACGAGCCGCCGACCGTCCCCGCCAACCTGGTCGGCGACTACGCGGGCGGCTCGCTCTACCTGGTCATCGGCCTCCTCGCCGCGCTCCAGCACGCCCGTACGCCCGAGGGTGCGGGCCAGGTCGTCGACGCGGCGATCGTCGACGGCGCCAGCCACCTCGCGACCATGCTGCACGGCATGCTCGCGGCCGGCGGCTGGCAGGACCGGCGCGGCTCGAACCTCCTCGACGGCGGCTGCCCCTTCTACGGGACGTACGAGACCTCCGACGGGCAGTACATGGCGGTGGGTGCGCTGGAGCCGCGGTTCTACGCGGAGTTCACCGAGCTGCTCGGCATCACGGACACCGCGCCCGAGCGCGGTGACCTCGCCCGCTGGGGCGACCTGCGGGAGAGCATCGCCGCGCGCTTCAAGGAGTGCACCCGCCAGGAGTGGACGGCGGTCTTCGAGGCCTCCGACGCCTGCGTGGCCCCGGTGCTCTCCATGCGCGAGGCCCCGCACCACCCCCACCTCGCGGCCCGCTCCACCTACGTCGAGCACGGCGGCGTCACCCAGCCCGCACCCGCCCCGCGTTTCTCCGGCACGCCGGGCTCCCTCCACCGGGGACCTGCACTGCCGGGCGCCGACACGGCCGACGTGGCCGCCGACTGGGGCGTACCGAGCCTCGCCGAGGGAGATTTTTAACTGATGGAGATTTCCGTCCCGTTGAGCTACGCGGCCGACCCCCGCGAGGCCTGCGACCAGGTCGCGGAGCTGGAGTCCGCCGGACTCGACGCCGTCTGGGTGGCCGAGGCGTACGGCTTCGACTCGCCCACCGTCATGGGCTATCTGGCCGCCCGTACGACCCGCATGAAGATCGGTGCGGGCATCCTCAACGTCTACTCCCGCACCCCCGCCCTCATCGCCCAGACCGCCGCCGGGCTCGACGCGATCTCCGGAGGCCGGGCACTGCTCGGCCTCGGCGCGTCAGGACCACAGGTCGTCGAGGGCTGGCACGGAAAGCCGTACGACAGGCCCCTGGGCCGCACCCGCGAGACCGTCGAACTGTGCCGCCGCATCTGGAAGCGGGAGGTCATCGACCACCACGGCATCACCGACATGCCGCTGCCGAAGGAGAAGGGCGGCAGGCTCGGCAAGCCGCTGAAGATCCTCACCCGCCCGGTGCGCGACACCATCCCGGTGTACGTGGCTTCGCTCGGCCCCGCCAACGTGAAGCTCACCGCCGAGATCGCCGACGGCTGGCTGCCCACCCTCTTCCTCCCCGAGAAGGCGGAACAGGTGTGGGGGAGCGCCCTCGCGGAAGGGACGGCGCTCCGCGACCCCGCACTCGGCCCGCTGCAGACCGTCGCCGGCGGGCTCCTGGCCATCGGCGAGGACGCCGCAGCCGCACGGGACCTGGCCCGCCCGCAGATCGCCCTGTACGTCGGCGGAATGGGCGCGAAGGGTAAGAACTTCTACAACGACCTCGCCGTCGCCTACGGCTACGAGGAAGAGGCCGCCAGGATCCAGGACCTCTACCTCGCGGGCAGGAAGAAGGAGGCGGAGGCCGCCGTCCCCGACGAGTTCTGCGAACTCATGTCGCTGTGCGGGCCGGAGAGTTACGTCCGTGAGCGCATGGAGGCCTTCCGGGCGGCGGGCGTCACCATGCTCAACGTCGTCCCGGTCGGCCCCGAACCGGCCAGGCTCATCGAGACCGTCAAGAACTGGCTTTAGGGGACTGAGGATTGATGAAGCGTCAGATATTCAGCGCGGAGCACGACGCCTTCCGCGAGACCGTCCGCACCTTCCTCACCAAGGAGGTCCTGCCGCACTACGAGCAGTGGGAGAAGGACGGCATCGTCAGCCGCGACGCCTGGCTCGCCGCCGGAAAGCAGGGGCTGCTGGGCCTCGCCGTGCCCGAGGAGTACGGGGGCGGCGGGAACGCCGACTTCCTCTACAGCGCCGTACTGGCCGAGGAGTTCACCCGCGCCGGAGCGGCCGGACTCGCGGTCGGGCTGCACAACGACATCATCGGCCCGTACCTCACCGGCCTCTCCACCGACGAGCAGAAGCGGCGCTGGCTGCCCGGCTTCTGCTCGGGCGAGACGATCACCGCCATCGCGATGACGGAGCCCGGCGCGGGCTCGGACCTCCAGGGGATCCGTACCTCCGCCGAGGACAAGGGCGACCACTGGCTGCTCAACGGCTCCAAGACGTTCATCTCCAACGGCATCCTCGCCGACCTGGTGATCGTCGTCGCGAAGACCTCTCCGGAGGGCGGGGCGAAGGGCCTGTCCCTCCTGGTCGTCGAGCGTGGCGCGGAGGGCTTCGAGCGGGGGCGGAACCTCGACAAGATCGGCCAGAAGGCGCAGGACACGGCCGAGCTGTTCTTCCACGACGTGAAGGTGCCCAAGGAGAATCTCCTGGGTGAGCTCAATGGTGCATTCATCCACCTCATGACCCACCTCGCCCAGGAACGCATGGGCATCGCGGTCGCCGGAATCGCCGCCGCCGAACACCTCCTGGAGATCACCACGACCTACGTCAAGGAGCGCGAGGCGTTCGGGCGGCCGTTGGCCAAGCTCCAGCACATCCGCTTCGAGATCGCCGAGATGGCCACCGAGTGCGCCGTCACACGGGCGTTCCTGGACCGCTGCATCGTCGATCACAGAGACGGGGAACTCGACGCGGTCCACGCCTCCATGGCCAAGTGGTGGGCCACCGAACTCCAGAAGCGCGTCGCCGACCGGTGCCTCCAGCTGCACGGCGGCTACGGCTACATGACCGAATACCGGGTCGCCAAGGCCTTCACGGACGGCCGCATCCAGACGATCTACGGCGGCACGACCGAGATCATGAAGGAAATCATCGGCCGCTCCCTCCTCGGATAGCACCACCCCGTCCCTCTTCTTGACGGCTCTTCCCGAAAGCTCTTCCTGAAAGGCAAGTGTCTTGACTACCGAAGCGTTTGTGTTCGACGCGATCCGCACCCCGCGCGGACGCGGCAAGGCCAACGGGGCCCTGCACGGCACCAAGCCGATCGACCTGGTCGTCGGCCTCATCCACGAGGTCAGGAACCGCTTCCCGGACCTCGACCCGGCCGCCATCGACGACATCGTCCTCGGGGTCGTCGGCCCGGTCGGCGACCAGGGCTCCGACATCGCCCGCACCGCCGCGATCTCCGCCGGGCTCCCCGACAGCGTCGCGGGCGTACAGGAGAACCGCTTCTGTGCCTCCGGCCTCGAAGCCGTCAACCTGGCTGCCATGAAGGTCCGTTCGGGCTGGGAGGACCTGGTCCTGGCGGGCGGCGTCGAGTCCATGTCGCGCGTCCCGATGGGCTCCGACGGCGGCGCCTGGTTCAACGACCCGATGACCAACTTCGAGAACGGCTTCGTCCCCCAGGGCATCGGCGCCGACCTCATCGCGACCATCGAGGGCTTCTCGCGCCGCGACGTCGACGAGTACGCCGCGCTCTCCCAGGAGCGGGCCGCCGCAGCCTGGAAGGACAACCGCTTCGCGCGCTCCGTCGTCCCCGTGCGCGACCGCAACGGCCTGCTGGTCCTCGACCACGACGAGCACATGCGCCCCGGCACCACCGCCGACTCGCTGGCCCCCCTCAAGCCCTCCTTCGCCGCGATCGGCGACATGGGCGGCTTCGACGCGGTGGCGCTCCAGAAGTACCACTGGGTGGAATCGATCAACCACGTCCACCACGCGGGCAACTCCTCCGGCATCGTCGACGGCGCCGCCCTCGTCGCCATCGGCACCAAGGAGGTCGGCGAACGCTACGGGCTCACCCCTCGCGCCCGTATCGTCTCGGCCGCCGTCTCCGGATCCGAGCCCACGATCATGCTGACCGGACCCGCCCCCGCCACCCGCAAGGCACTCGCCAAGGCGGGCCTGACCATCGACGACATCGACCTCGTCGAGATCAACGAGGCGTTCGCGGGCGTCGTGCTGCGCTTCGCCAAGGACATGGGCCTCTCCCTCGACAAGATCAACGTCAACGGCGGCGCCATCGCCATGGGCCACCCGCTGGGCGCCACCGGCGCGATGATCCTGGGCACCCTCGTCGACGAACTGGAGCGCCAGGACAAGCGCTACGGCCTCGCCACGCTGTGCGTCGGCGGCGGCATGGGCGTCGCCACCGTCATCGAGCGCGTCTGATCCTCGTCCGTCCCGCCGCCACTTTTTACGGAGAAGCCAGAACATGAGCGAGCCCACCACCATCCGCTGGGAACAGGACGAGACCGGCGTCGTCACCCTCGTCCTCGACGACCCCAACCAGTCCGCGAACACCATGAACGCCGCCTTCAAGGCCTCCATCGCGGCGATCGCCGACCGCGCCGAGGCCGAGAAGGACTCCATCCGGGGCATCATCTACGCCTCCGCGAAGAAGACGTTCTTCGCGGGCGGCGACCTCAAGGAAATGATCCAGGTCGGCCCGGAGAACGCCCAGCAGGCGTTCGACACCGGCACCGCCATCAAGAACTCGCTGCGCCGCATCGAAACGCTCGGCAAGCCCGTCGTCGCCGCGATCAACGGGGCGGCCCTGGGCGGCGGTTACGAGATCGCGCTCGCCGCCCACCACCGCATCGCGCTCGACGCGCCCGGCTCCAAGATCGGCCTCCCCGAGGTCACCCTCGGCCTGCTCCCGGCGGGCGGCGGCGTCACCCGTACCGTACGGCTCATGGGCATCGCCGACGCCCTGCTGAAGGTCCTCCTCCAGGGCACCCGGTACAGCCCGCAGCGCGCCCTCGAAAACGGCCTCGTGCACGAAGTGGCCGCCACCCGCGAGGAGATGCTCGCCAAGGCGCACGCCTTCATCGACGCGCACCCCCAGTCGCAGCAGCCCTGGGACGTCAAGGGCTACAAGATCCCCGGCGGTACCCCGTCCAACCCGCGCTTCGCCGCCAACCTCCCGGCGTTCCCCGCGAACCTCAAGAAGCAGACGGGCGGCGCCAACTACCCCGCCCCGCGCAACATCCTCGCGGCGGCCGTCGAAGGCTCGCAGGTCGACTTCGACACCGCGCTGACCATCGAGGCCCGGTACTTCACCGAGCTGGTCACCGGGCAGATCGCCAAGAACATGATCCAGGCGTTCTTCTTCGACCTCCAGGCCGTCAACTCCGGGGCGAGCCGCCCCCAGGGCATCGAGCGCCGCAAGGTCCGCAAGGTCGCCGTGCTCGGCGCGGGCATGATGGGCGCCGGAATCGCGTACTCCTGCGCCCGTGCGGGCATCGAGGTCGTCCTCAAGGACGTCACCCCGGAGGCCGCCGCCAAGGGCAAGGCGTACTCGGAGAAGCTCCTCGCGAAGGCGCTGAGCCGCGGCCGTACCACCGAGGCCAAGCGGGACGAACTCCTCGCCCGCATCACCCCCACCGCCGACCCCGCAGACCTGGCGGGCTGCGACGCGGTGATCGAGGCGGTCTTCGAGGACACCGGCCTCAAGCACAAGGTGTTCCAGGAGATCCAGGACGTCATCGAGCCCGACGCGCTCCTGTGCTCCAACACCTCCACCCTCCCCATCACCGGTCTCGCGGAAGGCGTCTCGCGCCCCGTCGACTTCATCGGCCTGCACTTCTTCTCGCCGGTCGACAAGATGCCGCTCGTCGAGATCATCAAGGGCGAGCGCACCGGTGACGAGGCGCTGGCCCGCGCCTTCGACCTGGTCCGCCAGATCAAGAAGACGCCGATCGTCGTCAACGACTCGCGCGGCTTCTTCACCTCGCGCGTCATCGGCCAGTTCATCAACGAAGGCGTCGCGATGGTCGGCGAGGGCATCGAGCCCGCCTCGATCGAGCAGGCCGCCGCCCAGGCCGGCTACCCGGCGAAGGTCCTCTCCCTCATGGACGAGCTGACCCTCACCCTGCCGCGCAAGATCCGCAACGAGACGAAGAAGGCGGTGGAGGAAGCGGGCGGGGTATGGCCGGGACACCCCTCCGACGCGGTCATCGACCGGATGGTGGACGAGTTCGGGCGCCCGGGGCGCAGCGGTGGCGGCGGCTTCTACGAGTACGGGGACGACGGGAAGCGGACCCGCCTGTGGCCGGGGCTGCGCGAGCACTTCGGCAAGCAGGGCGTCGAGATCCCCTTCGTCGACATGCAGGAGCGGATGCTCTTCTCCGAGGCCATCGACACGGTGCGGCTCTTCGAGGAGGGCGTGCTGATGTCGGTCGCCGACGCCAACATCGGCTCCATCATGGGCATCGGCTTCCCGGCCTGGACGGGCGGCGTCATCCAGTACATCAACGGTTACGAGGGCGGCCTGCCCGGCTTCGTGGCCCGCGCCCGCGAGCTGGCGGCGATGTACGGCGAGCGGTTCGAGCCGACGGCGCTGCTGGTCGAGAAGGCGTCGAGGGACGAGAAGTTCAGCGACTGACGACCCCTTGGACTGCGGGCCGCGCCCTGTGTCGACGTACCGCTCAGGACTCGTCGACGAACGCGGCCCGCAGCTCTTCCTTCAGCGAGCGCTGGAACGCCGTGACGAGGGCCTGGAGCACCATCGGCTGCATGTGCGCCGACAGCGACTTCATGGCCTCCACGTGCTCGGGGTCCGACTCCCGCTCCCGGTAGGGGCTCCACACCTCGTCGCGGAACAGGTGCGTCAGGGCACGGGCCGCCGAGCGGGTGTGCTCCATGAGGATGGTGCGCGCGGCGAGGATCGTCTCGTGCGCGATCGGCACGCCGAGGAGCTGCACGCCGAGCGCCAGCAGCCCCGGATCCACCCGGAAGGTGTCAGGGGTGGCGGCGCGCTCCAGCACGTTCATCGCGGCCAGCCGGTCGATGTCCACGTCCGACAGGGCGCGGCCCGCCCGGCGCTCCAGCTCCGCGCGGGTGGCGTCCTCCGCCGAGTCGGGCGCCCAGGACGCCACCACCGCACGGTGAATGGCCAGGTCGTGCGCGCTCAGGTCGGGCGGTAGCTGCTCCAGGTAGCGCTCGATGGCGGACAGGGTCATCCCGTGGTGCTGGAGCTCCTCGATGAGGGCGAGCCGGGAGAGGTGCTCGGGGCCGTAGTGACCGACCCGGCGAGGGCCGATCGCCGGAGGCGGCAGGAGACCCTTGGTGCTGTAGAAGCGGATGGTGCGGACGGTGACACCGGCGCGCGCGGCCAGCTCGTCGACCGTGAGCGTCGGCTCCCCGGTACCGGTGGTCGTCGTCATGGCGCTGCCCCGTTCCTCTGCTGGTCCTGTGCCGCTGATCCTCCGCTGGGATTCAGTGCAACAGTATTGCTGTCTCACCACTCTTGTGAAAGCCTCCCTGCCACGTTCAGGCAATGCCCAGTCGATGACGACACGTCGATGACGACACGAGGCGGTCATGACCACGATCCTGCGACTCCCCGCCGATCCGGCCGAACTCACCCTTCCCGCACTGCTGTTGCGCAACACCGAGGACCACGGCGACCTCCCCGCCCTCTCCTGGCGCACGGCGGACGGCAGTGGCTGGACCACCCTCTCCTGGCGAGAGGTCCGCCGGAAGGCAGCCGTCCTGGCCGCCGGGTACGCGGCGCTGGGCGTGCGGCGCGGCGAGCAGGTGCTCATCATGATGGGCAACCGGCCCGAGCACTGGCTGAGCGACCTCGCCCTCACCCACCTCGGCGCGATCCCGGTCACGGTGTACGGAACGGCCGCCGCCGAGCAGGTCGCGCACATCGCCCGGCACAGCGGCGCCAGGTTCGCTCTTGTCGAGGGATCGGCCGAACTGCCGCGCTGGGAACCGCTGGTGGAGGATCCGGGGACCCCGCTGGAGAAGCTGGTCGTCGTGCGGGCGGCGGAGGCGGGGCCGCACCGCACGTACGGCTCGCTCCACGCCACCGGAGTCCGCCTCCACCACGCCGCCACCTTCGAGAAGGGCCGGCGGGAGACGCGCGCCGACGACATCCTCACGGTCGTCCACACCTCCGGGACCACCGGCGACCCCAAAGCTGTCCCGATCACCCACCGCATGGTGGTGAGCAACGCCCTCGCCCTCGACCGGGTGGTCGACCTCCCCGCCCACGTCGAGCACATCTGCTACCTCCCCTTCGCGCACATCGCGGAACGCATGCTCGGCATCTACCTCCCGGTCTTCCGCGCCTCGCACGTGTACTTGTGCACGGACACCAGCCAAGTGGCCGCCACCGCAAGGGAATTGCACCCGGCGCAATTCTTCGGCGTGCCGAGGGTGTGGGAGAAGCTGGCGGCATCCGTACAGGCGGCGCTGGCCGGTCTGCCGCAGGAGCAGCGGGCCGCCGTCGAGAAGGCGGGGGACACCGCGCGGGCCCACGTCGCCTGCCGCGAGCGCGGCGAGGAGCCGCCCCCGGAGCTCGAAGCCGCCCACCAGGAGGCGAAGGCCCGCGTCCTGGACCCGATCCTCTCCCTCGCGGGCTTCGACCGCCTCGTCTGGGCGGCGAGCGCGTCGGCGCCGATGCCGCTCGAAGTGACCAGGTTCTGGGCGGGGTTCGGCATCGCGATCATGGATGCGTGGGGTCTGACCGAAACGGTCGGCGTCTGCACCGCCAACAGTCCGACGCACGGCTTCCGGCTCGGCTCGGTGGGCCGCCCGCTGGACGGTCTTGAGCTGAGGACGGCCCAGGACGGCGAGATCCTGGTCCGCGGCGAAACCGTCTTCCGGGGCTATCTGCGCGCCGACGGGACGACCGAGGAAGCCCTGGACGTGGACGGCTGGTTCGCGACCGGCGACATCGGCCGCGTCGATGAGGACGGCTTCCTCCGGCTGACCGACCGCAAGAAGGAAATGATCGTCACGTCGACGGGCAAGAACGTCTCCCCGGCCCTGGTCGAGAACACCCTCAAGGAACACCCCCTGATCGGCCAGGCACTGGCGCACGGCGACGGCCGCCCGTACGTGGTGGCGCTGCTGGTCCTCGACGCCGAGACGGCCCCGGCGTGGGCGGCGGCGCAGGGCATCGAGGGCGCGGTGACGGCGGACCACCCGGCGGTACGGGAGGAGGTCGCGCGCGCCGTCGCGGCGGCGAACACCCGCCTGAACGGCACCGAGCAGGTCAAGCGGTACCGGCTCCTGGCGGAGGAGTGGGGACCGGAGACGGGCGAACTGACGCCTTCGCTGAAGCTGCGCAGGCGGGTGGTCCGGGAGAGGTACGGGGCGGAGATCGAGGGGCTTTACGGGGGAGAACCCAGCCCGTCCGGCGTGTGAGGACGAAACGGACGAAGCCCGTGCACCGGGCGGGCGCAGCCCGGCCCCCACCGGCGCGAGCCGTGCTGCTTCCGGTCCCCGCGGCCGACGCCACGCGGCGGAGCCGCACAGTGTCACAGCGGGCAGGGGCGGGGAACGGCGGGCTCCCCACCGGCCCGACCACCACCCCGCACACGCTCAGGCGACACCGCTTCCTGCTCGTCCCGCACACGCTCAGGCGACACCGCTTCCTGCTCGTCCCGCACACGCTCAAGCGGCACCGCTTCCTGCTCGTCCCGCGCGCTTAAGCGGCAGTGCTGCTTGTCCCGCGCGCTTCAGGGGCACCCCTTTCCGCTCGTCCCGTACGCGCTCAAGCGGCAGAGCGTTCCGCTCGTCCCGTACGTGCTCAAGGGGCACCGCTTGCCGCCCGCTCCGTGTGCGCTCAAGCGGCAGCGTTTCCCGTCCGTCCCGCGCTCCGTGCCGCTCCTGCTCCCGCCTCGATCCCGCTGAAGATCGAGATCTCGCCGCGCATCCCCGGTGCCGCCACCATGTCGCCCGCCAGGAACACCCCGTCGCCCCGGTCGACCGCCGGGCGGTCGTGCCAGGTGCGGCCCGGCAGGTCCAGCGCTCCCGTCCGCCCCTTCGCCGTCGCCGTCCTGCTCCACGTCGTCCGCTCCCGCCACCCCGGCACCGTCAGGTCCGCGAGCGACTCCAGCCGGTCCCGCGCCTGTGCCAGGCTTTCGCCCGCCTGCACCGGCATGTCCAGCTGGAACAGCGACTCGCCGGCCGGTGCGATCGTCGGGTCCTGCATCGAGTACGACTCGTGGAAGCCGCCCCCGTCCAGGTCGAAGGCGATGAACCGGTCCCGCCGGTCCGACCGCACGGCCACGTCCAGCATCACCACGTGCCCGCTCTCCCACGTCAGTGAATCGTCCCCCAACAGCCGCTTCGCCGCTGCCAGTTCGGTAGCCACGACGACCGGCCGGTCCTCCGGAAGCTCCGTCACCCGGGTCTCCAGGTGGATGCGCACGCCCAGCTCCCGCGCCCGCGCCTCCATCCGGCCGAGGACCGCCTGCCAGCCGCCCACCACCCACCGCACCGTCGGCACCGTCGTCGCGAACACCCGCCGGAACAGCTCCCACACGAACGCCGCCGACAGCCGCCCGGTGTCCGCGTCGTACGTCACGACCCCGATCGCCCGCGCCGCCGCCCGCGCCGCCTCCTCGCCGTACCGCTCCGACGCCCACTCGTGGAACGTCAGGTCCACCGGCGCCGTACGGGGCCGCCCCGGCATCATCATCCGTACCAGAGCGGCCGGCGGCGCCGACCGCAGCCGCCCGTCCCGTACGAATCCGAACTTCAGGTCCCGCACCGACGGCCGCCCCAGCTTGCCGACCAGGTCGCGGTCGGTGAGCCACTTCCAGTGCGCCAGGTCGGCGTAGAAGACGTGCGGGCCCTCGTGCGCCGTGTACGGGGCGGGAGTCGCCCGGCCCCGCCCGCCCAGGGAGCCGTGCCCCTCGTACAGGTCCACACCCGCCCCGGCCTCCGCCGCGGTGATCGCGGCGGTCAGTCCGGCGATGCCCCCACCGATGACAGACACGTTCCCGGTCATGACCAGCTCCTTCGCAACAGTGGCGTGCTCCCACGGACTCTCACGGAAGGGACGCGGCGGGCCCTCCCGAATGTGACATCCGACCGCGGACGGGCCCCGGTCCGGCAGTTCGGCCGGTCGTCCGGCGAGGGCGGCACTGCGGACGAGGGCTGCGGACGGGCGCTGCGGGCGGCGCTGCGGACGGAGGCTGCGGACGAGGGCTGCCTGAGCGGGCCCGTTCAGCGGAGCTCGGCCCGGTGGGTGTGCCCCCGGGAGCCGCCGACCGTGACGGTGAGGACCGGGCGGCGGCCCGGGGTGACCCGCACCGTGTCGTCGGCGGATACCACCGACCGTGCGGCGAAGGGGAGTTGGAGCGTGAGGGTGGACCCGGTGCGGCCCGGGTCGGCGACCGCCACCGAGACGGAGCCGTTCCTGCGCCGGACGAGGACGGACGCGGGGCCCGACGAGGTGATCCCGGCCGCGGTGCCCGGCTGCCAGAAGGTGACGGCGGTCAGCCCGAGGCGTCGGTCCTCCACCGCCTGGGCGCCCGTGTCGTTGGCGGCGATGTGCACCGGCCGGGACAGTCGCCAGGCGGCGGTGGTCGCGGGGGAAGCACCCGGGAGAAGGGCGTACGCGTAGGAGGCGGCGGCGGGGGAAGTGCCGTGGTCGATCCAGAGGGTGAGGTAGCGGCGGGTGACGGGAGTGGTCGACCCTCCGGTGTCCGCACCGGTGTTGAGGTCGCGCCAGACGCCGGTGCGCTGCTCGCGCAGGGTGTGCAGCGGAGTCCGCTCGGGGAAGACGTAGCCGCCCACGCCTTCGATGTGCGCCCAGTGCGCCCGGTGGAGGCCGGCGGGCCGGCCGGGTGCGGCGGACCGGCGGACGCCGTCCACCAGGAGTTGAGGCGTGCCGTTCGCGTGCAGGTTGCGGTTCTCGACGATCGTCTCGACCGTGCGGCCGTCGCTCGCGGTGATGCCGGCGCCGAGCGCGACGACCGCGTTGTCGAGGAAGAACCAGGACTTCCGTGCGCGCAGAGTGCTGCCCTGGGCGGCGAGTTCCATGGCGGACGCGCCGTACCGGGCGTCCAGGACGGCCCCGCCCGCGACGGCGTTCGTGGGGCGGTAGGTGCTCGTGCCGCCCCCGGTGCCGAGGTCCGTGCGCGGCCGGGTGTCGACCGTGGTGCCCGGCAGCCGGTACGGATCGACGGTCGGCCAGAAGCCGTCGCCGAACTGCCCGAGGTCGTCCCCGCTGTAGAGGTACGTCATGCCGTCGCCGGTGTACCAGCCGTGCAGGTTCTCGCCGTTGCCCGCCTCGTACGCCGCGATGCGCCGGGACGACAGGGAGAGGGCGAACGCCCAGCGGGGGCGGCGGTGCACCACCCGGTCCATGTCGGCGAAGACGAAGTGTCCGGTCGTGCGGTCGGCGACGGGGACCGTGTCGTCCGCCAACAGCGCCTTCGCGCGCACCAGTTGAGGAAGGGTGACCAGCTCGGTGTACGGGGTGGCGCGGTTGCGCCCGATCCAGCCCTTGGCCAGGGCGCGCCAGCGCGCCGCGTACGCGGCGGGTGCCCCGGTGGCGAGGAGGACGATGCTCGACACCGTCGCCGCGCCGTCGACGTGGTCCACCGCCCGCTCGCGCGAAATCGCCCGGCCCCGCACGGAGTCCATCATCAGTCCGTCGAACAGCAGCGGGGCGAAGGACCGCTCGACCGCTTCGTAGATCACCGACACCTGCGGGTCGCCGACCGCCCAGGTGGACCCCGCCAGCAGGGCGATCATGTGCGCCGCACCCCCGAGCAGCACGTTTCCGTACGTCCCGGTGTAGGCCACCGACTCGTGCTGGATGAACGAGCCGTCCGGGTAGAAGCCGTCGCCCGAAGCGGTGTACCGGAACAGGCTGTTGCGCCCGCCGTCCCGCACGTCGGAAAGGCCGTCCCTGGCGAGGGCCACCTTGGCCGCGTCCCGGCCGACCAGCCCGCGCAGCGCCACGATCACCGCTTTGTCGGCCCGGTTGGCGCCGGTCTCGGAGAGGGCGGGGGAGTTGGTGCGGCGGTCCGCGTTCGGGCAGAAGCGGTCGACCGCCGCCAGATACCCGGTGAGATCGGCGGCGGGGACCTGCGCGCCCAGCAGCACACAGCAGTCAAGGAGCGCACGGGGTGCGCCGATCTCCCAGAACCACCAGTTCCCGGCCTCGGGCCTCGTCGCGTTGTAGGAGGTGTCGTGGAGGAACCGCAGCGCCGTCACCAGCGCGGTCGCGACCTCCGCCGACCCGCCGAGCGCGGCGCCCGGCGTCGCCCAGGCGGTGGCGAGCGTGCGCAGCCGGGTGTAGCTCTGGCCGAAGCTGCCGGGGGCGGTGACGGGGGAGAGGTCCGGCCAGAGCGCGGTGCGTCCGGCGGAGCGGTCCAGCTTCTGCCACAGCGCCGACGCAGAGGTGTCGAGCGCCGTGAGCGCGGCACGGAAATCCGGGTCCGCCGGGTCGAACGGACCGCCGGTCAGGAGCTGCCGCGCCCGTGCGAGCAGCGGGTCGAGGGCGTCGGAGGCGTCGGCTGCGCGCGCAGAGGCGGCCCCGGCCAGGGACGTCGCGGGGAGGAGCGCCGCGGCAGTCCCGGCCGCGAGCAGGGCGCGTCTGGACACGGTGGTGCGCGTGCTGTTGGTCCCGGTCATGCCGGTCCTCCGGAGTGCGGGGTTCAGGTGCGTAAGGGCTGCGCGTCAGCATGTAAGCGCTTACTGTCCTGCCGCAAGAGGATCCGGAATGTTTCTGTTGTTTTCTACGAGAACCGTGACTGCGGGGGGACAGCAACGGCCGTCCACCCGCGGTCACTTCACCTTCACTTCGGTTCACTTCACTTCGCGGACGCCACCACCGGGTAGTGGTCGCTCAGGTTCGTGTACGTGTAGGACTTGCCCCAGCTGGAGACCGTCCAGGGCGCGCTCTGCTCCTTGACGACGTCGTTCGTCCAGCCCGCGGGGCGGGCGTGGCCGGTGCGCGCCAGGACGTAGTCGAGGTCCTCGCGCGGGTCGGTCGGGTAGCGCTCGGCGGCGATCGAGTTGTCCGCGGTGTCGAAGGAGTACGTGTGGCCGGTGCGGGAGTCCGCGCCGTCCAGTCCGCCGTCCTTCAGCATCGACGTGTACTCGGGGCTGTGCGAGTCGACGTTGAAGTCCCCTGCCACCAGGACCTGTTCACCCGCCGGAATCTTCTTCGCGTCGAGGAACGCGTCGAGCTGCTTGAACTGCGCACTCCGCTTGGCCGCCGCCTCGCCGGCCCCGCAGCCCGGGTCGGTCGACTGGAGGTGCGTGCCGACGACGTGCACCTGGGTGCCGTTGACGTTCAGGACGACGTACGCGAAGCCCTTGTTGGAGTGGTAGTCCGAGCCGCACGCCTCCTTGAAGACGAACTGCTCCTTCCGCACGATCGGCCACTTGCTGTAGACCGTCACCCCGCCGTCCTCCGGGGCCGTCACCGAGTACGAACCGCCGGTCGCGTCCCAGCCGCTCCTGCTGCGGCCCACGACGGGCGTCTGGTGCGGGTACTGGGCGGCGGCATTGCGGCCCATCGCGTCCGAGGCCCCGTTGTCGAAGGCCTCCTGGAGGACGACGACGTCGTGCCCCTGGAAGAAGGGCGCCGCCGGAATCGCCTTGGCCCGGAAGTCCTGGCCCCAGTTGGGGTAGAGGGTCTTGCTGAAGATGAAGGCGTTGTACGAGAGGACCTGGAGCTTCGGCACGTCGGCGGAGGCGGCCGGGGCAACCGGGGCGGCGGGTGCGGCAGGAGCCGCCGGGACCGCGACGGCACCCGGGGCGGTGACGGCCAGCGTGGCCGCCGCGGCGACGGCGGTGGCGACGGCGCCGGTCAGGGCGCGTCGGCGTGAGGGTATCGGCACAGAGTTCTCCCGTGGGAAGTGTGGGGCGAGAGGTGCGGAACACCGGTGCCGCACATCAAATCAGCACGGGTTACTTCCCGGTAGACAATGCGCACCGTCCACCTGACCTCCCGCCCACAAGCAGCACAACTCCCCCGCACGCACGCACGCACGGGAACGCGGACCGCCCCCCCCCCCCCCCCCACCCCGACCACCACGTGGCGCCACACCC
>NZ_JBSGZD010000022.1:0-54489 GCF_053610825.1 Streptomyces sp. NPDC054863
GATCTCCGGCGACTACTTCTTGAAGACCTCGACCGCAGTGAGGATCGGGTCACCGGCCTGGTCGAACTCAACGTTCTTCACGTTGTTCGAGTAGGCCGAGTTGATCTGGTTGTAGAAGAGCGGGATGCCCGGCATCGTGTTGACCAGCTGCTTCTCAGCGGCCTGGTACAGCTTCGCCGACTCGTCGATCGTCTTGGCCTGGTCGGCCTTCTTGGACAGCTCGTCGAACTTCTTGTCCGAGAAGCCGCCCTTGTTGCCGTCGACGCCCGTGCCGTACAGGTCGGCCAGGAAGTTGCCGTTGAACGGGTAGTCCAGGGTCCAGCCGGACCGGTAGAAGGACTTGACCTTCTTCTTGTCCCGGATCTCGGTGTCGGCCTGGAAGTCCGTCACCGGGTCGCCCGTGCACTTGACACCGGTGTTCTTGGTGATGTCGTTGCAGACGGCCGTGACCCAGCCCTTGTGCGGCTGGTCGGCGTTGTACTGGATGGTCATGGCGTTGCCAGGAACGTTGCCACCCTCCTTGATGAGCTTCTTGGCCTTCTCAGGGTTGAACGTGCAGACCTCGCCGCAGGCGTTCTCCTGGTAGCCCTTGACGCCCGGGGCGACCCAGCCGGTGGCCGGCTTGCGGTTGCCGTAGAAGGTGGTCTTGGCGATCGTGGCGCGGTCGATGGCCATCGACAGGCCCTGAAGGACCCGGACGTCGATGTTCTTCCACTGGTCCGTGTAGAACGCCGGGTTCATCGTGTTGATCGCCGAGAACTCGGACGTGATCGCACGCTTGCCGAAGTCCTGCTTGTAGTTGGCGAGTTCACTGTCCGGGGCCAGCGGCATCGTGTCGACGTTGTCGGAGCGCAGGTCGTTGTAGGCCGCGGTCGGCGTCGTGTACGCCTTGAAGTCGACACCGCCGTTCTTCGGCTTGTCGCCCTTGTAGTCGGCCCAGGCGGCAACCTTGATCGACTTCTTGCGCTGCCACGACGTGAACTTGTAGGGACCGTTGCCGACCGGCTTCTCGCCGTACGTCTTCGGGTCCTTCAGCGCCGCCGAGGGCAGCGGGTAGAACGGCGAGTACACCAGCTTGTAGGCGTAGTACGGGATGCCGTGGTTCAGCGTGATCGTGAAGGTGTTCTCGTCGACGACCTTCAGGCCGGACATCTCCGTGCCGGTGCCCTTGCCCTTCGCCGGGTGCACGGTGTCGTAGCCGACGATGTCCCGGTACCAGGCGCTGTTCTGCTGGCCGTTGGCCGGGTTGGCGGCCCAGTTCCAGGAGTCGACGAACGACTTGGCGGTGACGGCCTCGCCGTTGTGGAACTTCCAGCCGGCCTTCAGCTTGATCGTCCACACCTTGTTGTCGGCGTCAGGCGTGACCGACTCGGCGTTCTCGTTCACGATGTTGCCGGCCTTGTCATAGCTGACCAGACCCGTGAAGAGGGAGTTGATGACGACGCTGCCGTACGCCTCCATGGTGTTGGCCGGCTGCAGAAGGTTCTGCGGCTCACCATTGGCGTAGCTGACGATCCCCTTGGGGTCGACTGTCTTGTTGGCGTTGTCGCTGCCACTGTCCTTGCCGCCACCACAAGCCGTCGCTGCGAGCGCAACGACACCTGCCATGGCGACCCACTTGGCGCTCTTGGCACCACGCATGGGGTTCCTCCTCATGAGTCCACTTGTTAACTGCAAGAGGGGGCACAGGTGTACTCGCCGACACCCCTGACGGCGAGAAGATTCTGGTGCCCCAGTGTGCTCGTGAGTCGGCGCTCCCCACAGCGCGTGACCCATTGACCCGAGCTCAATGGAGCCAACTATTAAGTACGCCCGGACCGTAAACCACACTTAAAGGGTCTCGTTTTGACAACATCACTTACCCCTCAGTGCCCGAAATCCGGACAAACCGATCACAGACAGACACCCGCGAAACGGACTGTTCACGCAACTTCCGGAGAACGGCGATCGATATCCGGACACCCGCCCCGGAAATTGACTTGACCAGTCAGTACGAAAACGTCAATTGGATCTTGGCCAGACTTGCCCCCAGACACACCGATGGCCCGGCACCGCACGATCACGGTTACCGGGCCATTCAGGGGCGCCCCCTAGGGGCGCGGGGAACTGCGCGGCCAACCCCCACCGGCCCGCAGCTCCCCAACTACCACTTAGCGCCTAGCGCTTGGCGCGCGAGGCCGAACGACCCCGCTCCTTGGCGTCAAGGACGACCTTGCGGATCCGCACCGTCTCCGGCGTGACCTCGATGCACTCGTCCTCGCGGCAGAACTCCAGCGACTGCTCAAGCGACAGCTTGCGCGCCGGAACCACGTTCTCCGTGGTGTCCGCGGAAGCCGCACGCATGTTGGTGAGCTTCTTCTCCTTGGTGATGTTCACGTCCATGTCGTCGGCGCGCGAGTTCTCGCCGATGATCATGCCCTCGTACACCTCGGTGCCGGCCTCGGTGAAGATGACACCGCGCTCCTGGAGGTTGACCATCGCGAACGGCGTGACCGTGCCCGAACGGTCCGCGACGAGCGAGCCGTTGTGACGGGTGCGCAGGTCGCCGAACCACGGCTCGTGACCCTCGAAGATCGAGTGCGCGATGCCGGTGCCGCGGGTCTGCGTCAGGAACTCCGTACGGAAGCCGATGAGGCCACGGGAAGGAACGATCCACTCCATGCGGACCCAGCCCGAACCGTGGTTCGTCATGGTCTCCATGCGGCCCTTGCGGGTCGCCATGAGCTGCGTGATCGCGCCCAGGTGCTCCTCGGGCGAGTCGACCGTCATGCGCTCGATCGGCTCGTACTTCTTGCCGTCGATCTGCTTGGTGACGACCTCGGGCTTGCCGACGGTCAGCTCGAAGCCCTCGCGGCGCATCTGCTCGACCAGGATGGCCAGCGCCAGCTCACCGCGGCCCTGCACCTCCCAGGCGTCGGGACGCTCGGTGTCCAGGACGCGCAGCGAGACGTTACCGACCAGCTCGCGGTCCAGGCGGTCCTTGATCTGGCGCGCGGTGACCTTGTGGCCCTTGCCGCCCTTGCCGACCAGCGGCGAGGTGTTGGCACCGATGGTCATCGAGATCGCGGGCTCGTCGACCGTGATCAGCGGCAGCGCGATCGGGTTCTCGGGGTCGGCCAGGGTCTCGCCGATCATGATGTCCGGGATACCGGCGATGGCGCAGATGTCGCCCGGGCCCGCCTTCTCGGCGGGCAGCCGGGTGAGGGCCTCGGTCATCATCAGCTCGGTGATGCGGACGTTGGACATCGTGCCGTCACGCTTGATCCAGGCCACGGTCTGGCCCTTGCGCAGCTCGCCCTGCTCGACACGGCAGAGCGCGATGCGGCCGAGGAAGTTGTCGGCGTCGAGGTTGGTGACGTGCGCCTGAAGGGGGGCGTCCTCGTCGTACTCGGGGGCCGGGACGTGCTGGAGGATCGTGGAGAAGAACGGCTCCAGGCTGTCGCTGTCCGGCGGGACGGTACCGTCCTCCGGCTTGGTCAGCGAGGCGACACCGTCACGCGCACAGGCGTAGACGATCGGGAACTCGATCTGGTCCTCGTCCGCGTCCAGGTCCAGGAACAGGTCGTACGTCTCGTCGACGACCTCGGCGATCCGGGAGTCGGGACGGTCGGTCTTGTTGATGCAGAGGATGACCGGCATCTTCGCGGACAGCGCCTTGCGGAGCACGAAGCGGGTCTGCGGAAGCGGGCCCTCCGACGCGTCGACCAGCAGGACGACGGCGTCGACCATGGACAGGCCGCGCTCGACCTCGCCACCGAAGTCGGCGTGGCCGGGGGTGTCGATGATGTTGATGGTGATGACGTCGCCGCCATCCTTCGGGTGATACTTCACCGCGGTGTTCTTGGCCAGGATCGTGATGCCCTTCTCACGCTCCAGGTCGTTGCTGTCCATCATGCGGTCGTCGAGCGACTCAGCGGCGTGCGCGGCGAACGCGCCGGCCTGCTTGAGCATGGCGTCGACCAGGGTGGTCTTGCCGTGGTCGACGTGAGCGACGATGGCGACGTTACGGATGTCGTGGCGCGTGGGCATGGGTTGCTTAACGCTTCTCTCGATCGTGGGATGCGGCGTCTCGTTCCTCGTACGCCCACCGGGCGGACGCGCCACGGCTTACCCCATGGTACGTGGCGGACGCGGGACGGGCTTCCCGGGCCGATCGGGAGGGGGTGTTTCAGGGGTGGGGGGATACCGCGCTCCGGGTCAAGGAGTCCCGGTCGACCTTGCCCGCCCAAGGCGCGGCGGGCAAGGAATTTGAGCCGAAACTGAGCTGATTCTCAGATCGCGAGATGGCCACTGACCTGCGGCGGAGCCCATATTTCCGATTACTTGCGCTCATCCTTGGCCGAATCGGGCTTCTTGAATCCGATGTCCTGGTAGCGGGGTGCGGAGAATCCGAAGGCGCCCGCGTTGGCGAGCTGCGGCTTCACCGCGACCAGTTCGGGACGCTGGTAGAGCGGGATCGATCCGGCGGCGGCCCAGATCCGTGCGTCGGCCTGCTTCACCAGGTCACGGGCGGTTTCGTCGTCGAGCTCGGCCGCCGCCCTGTCGAAGAGCTGGTCGATGTGGTCGGTGCCGACCCGGGTGTAGTTCTGCTCGACGAGCAGCGAGCCGTCGGCGGCGGGCTCGGGCTTGGCGAAGATCGGCCGGCCGTCGGTGGCGGGGTAGGCGGTGCCGGGCCAGGAGTAGAGCGCCAGGTCGTAGTCGCCCGAGGCGATGTGGTCCTTGAAGTAGCTCGCGTCGTCGACCTTGGTGACCTCGGTGCGTACGCCGATGCTCTGGAGCATCTTCGAGATCCGCTCGCCGACCGTGCGCAGGGCGGCCGAGCCCGCGTCGGAGGGCAGCACGAAGCGCAGGGTCAGCGGCTTGCCGCCCTTGCCGACCAGGCGGGGGGCCTTCGCCGCACCGGCTCCGGCGGGCCCCGCGTCACCGGCTCCGGCGGCGCGGGCGGCCGGGGCCGCGGTGCCGCGCGGGGCGTAGGCACCGGCCATGCCGCCCTTCTTCTCCTTCGCCTCGGCCTTGCCGTCGGCCTCGCTGCCGGAGCTCTGCCCCAGGCCGCGGGGGCCCATGGCGGGGGCCAGGACGTAGATCCCGGACTCGGTGCGGAAGGCGTTGTTGCCGTTGTCACCCGGCTTGCTGCCGGGCTTGTCGTCGAGCTTGCCGTCGGCGGCCCCGCTGCCGGGCTTGTTGTCGTCGCCGACGATGTACATGCCGTCGTCCGAGGCCGCTTCGTCGCCGGTCTCCTTCTTCTTCGCGGCCTGCTCGCGCTTCTTCTGCTCCGCGTCGGAGCTGCTGCCCGCCGTGCGGCTGCCCGCGCCGCCGGGCGTGAAGCCCGCGTCGGCGAGCAGGGCCTGCGCGGCCTGGGTGTCCTGGCTGCCGAGGGCGTCGCTGCCGTCGGCGTACGTCTGCTGTCCGGCGAGCGCGAGGTGGCTGCCGAGCGGGGCGGCGGGCAGGCCGAGCGGGGCGAGGACGGACTCGGCGAGCTCCTGCCGGTTCAGGGCGCGGGCCACGGCGCGGCGCACCCGCTCGTCGGAGAGCGGCCCCGAGGTGCCGTTCAGGGCGAGCTGGGTGTACGCGGGCTCCAGGGACTTGCGGACGGTGAAGCGGCGCAGCCCGCGCTGCTCGGCCGCGTAATCCCGGGCCGCCTCCCTGGCCTTCCTGCGGACCTCCTGCTCGGCCTCGGCCTGTTCCTCGTCGACGGCGCCGTGCGCCCGCGCCCACGAGCGGAGCGCCTCGGCGGCGGTGGTGGTGGAGCCGGGGCCGTGCGCGACGGGCGGCTTGCCCGCGTCCTTGACGGCGAGGGAGATCCGCTCCGCGGCGCCCCTGTCGATCTCGGCGAGGTCGACCCTGCCCTCGGCCAGCGCGGTGGCACGCTGCCCGCGCGGTACGGCGCGCAGCACCAGCTTGTCGAGCTTGGCGGGCTGTCCCCACCAGCGCGGGTTGCGCTCCAGGACGACCGAGCCGTCCGCGCGGTCCAGCTTCGCCGGGCGGAAGGGTCCTGCCGTGGACTTCAGCTTCGTACGGGCGCCGTCGTTGAAGGCGTCGGGCGTGCCCATCACCTCCTTGGGGTACAGCGGGGTGAAGAGCGAGCGCCAGTCGGCGTACGGCTTGGCGTAAGTGACCTTCACCTCAAGGTCGTTGGCGCCCTTCTCGATCTTCTCGATGCGCTCGTACCCGGCGTTGCGGGCGGTCCAGTACGCGGATTCCTTGCCGCGCAGCGCCCGCCACTGGGCGACGAAGTCGGCGGCGCCGATCTCCCGGCCGTCGCCCCAGACGGCCTGCTGGTTGATCTTGTAGAGGACGACCTGCTTGGGCTCGCGCTCGACGATCGAGGCGTCCTCCAGGAAGTCCGGATTGCGCTGCGGCGCTCCGGTCTCGTCGAGTACGAAGAGGGAGGGGAGCACCGCGCCCGCGATGCGCGCCGTGGTGGCGTCGGCGTCGGCCTGGAAGGCGTTGAGGGTCTCGGGCACCGAGTCGACCGCCCAGTTCAGCGTGCCCCCGTCGGCGACCTGCTCGCGGTGGGTGGCGGCGAGGTCGGCGGCGACGGCCCTCGCGCCCGTGGCCTCCTCGCCGTCCGCACCGCCGCCGCAGCCGGTCAGGACGGGGAGCGCGAGTACGCCGGAGGTGAGGAGCGCGACACCGCGAAGGGGGCGGGGGGATCTCCGGAACCCGTTGGGTACGCCGACGTCGGACATGGGTGGTACCTCCAGGCTGACCCGGCCCCTCCGTACCGGAACGGGCCGTTAAATTCACATTTGGTGGCTTATTGCGGTGATCACACTTGTTGTCCTGCCGACCCACTGAAAGGGCTCTCGCGCGGGAGGCGGCGGCGACACGTCGGGCATCCGGGGAAGCCCACCCGTGCGGCCCAATCTGCGGTCCTGACGGGGCGCGCGGGGCGGGCGCACTGCGCGTACCGCTGTACGCACCCTTCACAACAGGGGATGTGACGCGCGACACTCCAAGGCGCAGACGCGTCTCCTACCGCACCGCGGAAGTGAGGGCAATTCATGTCCCTGCACGAAGAGTTGACGGATCTTCAGAACTGCCTCGACCGGCTGGACCAGGCCGTCCTGCGGGTGACGTCGCACGTCGGCGAGAGCCACGGGCTGGATGTGCGGCGAGTCCGCACGGACGCGGCGCACCTGCGCGAGAGCGTGGCGATGCTGGCGGCCCTGGCGGCCGGGGCGGCGGCGGCACCGCCGCCCGCGCCGCGGCCGGAGCTGATCACGATCCCGGACGCGCCGTACGACAGCGCGCTGTGGACGGACTCGGACGACGAGGGGCTGGGGGCGCGGGACCGCCATGCACCTTGAGGGGGGGCGCGGGGGGGTAGGTGCGGCCGGTGGGCGTCGTGCGGGTGCGTTGTGGCTGGTCGCGCAGTTCCCCGCGCCCCTAAAAGCCTGCTCCTGAGGACCTAGCCCTCTTGTCCCGCCATCCGTCCCTCCTACCCCTGGAGCCTCCGTTGGCCACAGGCACCGACCCCGCAGCCCGTACGCCACGTGCGTCCGGCGTCCACGGTCCCGACCGCGCCAGAATCAGCGCCCGCCATCTCCGCACCGACCGCTGGTGGCTGGCGCCCGCCGGGACCGCCGCCGGGCTGCTCGCCTTCGTCGTCTACTCCACCTGGCGGGCCTTCGCCAACAGCGACTACTACTCCGCCCCCTACGTCTCGCCGTTCTACTCCCCCTGTCTGGCGGAGAACTGCGTCCCGATGAAGGGCGGCCCCAACTGGGAGATCTTCGGCAGCTGGTGGGGGCTCTCCCCCGCGCTGCTCGTCCTGATCTTCCCGCTCGGCTTCCGGCTGACCTGTTACTACTACCGCAAGGCCTACTACCGGGGTTTCTGGGCCTCGCCCCCGGCCTGCGCGGTGGCCGAGCCGCACAAGAAGTACTCGGGCGAGACCCGTTTCCCGCTCGTGCTCCAGAACATCCACCGGTACTTCTTCTACGCGGCGGTGCCGGTCGCCGGAATCCTCACCTACGACACCGTGCTCGCCTTCCGCGACGCGCGCTACGAGTGGGGCCACATGGGCCTCGGCACGCTCGTCTTCCTCGTCAACATCGCGCTGATCTGGGCCTACACCTTCTCCTGCCACTCCTGCCGGCACATCGTCGGCGGCCGGCTGAAGCACTTCTCCAAGCACCCGGTGCGGTACCGGATGTGGGGTTGGGTGGGAAGGCTGAACGACCGTCACATGAGCCTGGCCTGGGCCTCGTTGATCAGCGTGGCGCTCGCCGATTTCTATGTCTATCTCGTCGCTTCCGGCGCCTTCGAGGATCCGCGCTTCTTCTAACACATGGAGCTTTTGGGCAATGACTCAACTGGAGCGGCAGGAATGGGACGTCGTCGTGGTCGGGGCGGGCGGTGCCGGACTGCGGGCCGCGATCGAGGCGCGTGAGCAGGGCGCCCGTACCGCGGTGATCTGCAAGTCCCTGTTCGGCAAGGCGCACACGGTGATGGCCGAGGGCGGCATCGCCGCGTCCATGGGCAATGTGAATTCCGGGGACAACTGGCAGGTGCACTTCCGCGACACGATGCGCGGCGGGAAGTTCCTCAACCAGTGGCGGATGGCGGAGCTGCACGCGCGCGAGGCACCCGACCGGGTTTGGGAACTGGAGACCTGGGGGGCGCTCTTCGACCGCACGGCGGACGGGCGGATCTCGCAGCGCAACTTCGGCGGGCACGAGTACCCGAGGCTGGCGCACGTCGGCGACCGCACGGGACTCGAACTGATCCGCACCCTCCAGCAGAAGATCGTGTCGCTCCAGCAGGAGGACTTCCGGGAGACCGGGGACTACGAGTCCCGGCTGAAGGTCTTTCAGGAATGCACCGTGACACGGGTGTTGAAGGAAGGGGAAGAGGTCGCGGGGACCTTCTGTTACGAGCGCGAGTCGGGGCGGTTCTTCGTACTCGGGGCGCCGAGCGTGATCCTGGCGACCGGTGGCATCGGCAAGTCCTTCAAGGTGACGTCGAACTCGTGGGAGTACACGGGCGACGGGCATGCGCTGGCCCTGCTCGCGGGGGCGCCGCTGCTGAACATGGAGTTCGTGCAGTTCCATCCGACGGGGATGATCTGGCCGCCGTCCGTGAAGGGGATCCTGGTCACCGAGTCGGTGCGCGGGGACGGGGGCGTACTGCGCAATTCCGACGGCAAGCGGTTCATGTTCGACTACGTCCCGGACGTCTTCAAGGAGAAGTACGCGGAGTCCGAGGCGGAGGGCGACCGCTGGTACGAGGACCCGGACCACAACCGGCGTCCGCCCGAGCTGCTCCCCCGCGACGAGGTCGCCCGCGCCATCAACTCCGAGGTGAAGGCCGGGCGGGGCACTCCGCACGGCGGCGTCTACCTGGACGTTTCCACGCGGATGCCGGCCGAGGCGATCAGGCGGCGGCTGCCGTCCATGTACCACCAGTTCAAGGAGCTGGCGGACGTCGACATCACGGCCGAGGCGATGGAGGTCGGGCCGACCTGTCACTACGTGATGGGCGGCATCGCCGTCGACTCCGACACGGCCGCCACCCGCACGGTGCCCGGGCTGTACGCGGCCGGGGAGGTGGCGGGCGGCATGCACGGGTCCAACCGGCTCGGCGGCAATTCACTGTCCGACCTGCTCGTCTTCGGCCGCCGGGCCGGACTGCACGCGGCGCAGCACGCCCTGGAGCACACGGGCGCGGCCCGCCCGCGGGTGGACGAGGAGCAGGTGGACGCGGCGGCGGCCGAGGCGCTGCGGCCGTTCAGCGCGGAGGGGCCCGAAGAGGCGCCGCCGCTGCACGCGGCGCAGCAGGGACGGCCGCCGGAGAATCCGTACACCCTCCACCAGGAGCTCCAGCAGACCATGAACGATCTCGTCGGCATCATCCGGCGGGAGGCCGAGATGACCCGGGCCCTCGACAAACTGGCCGAGCTGAGGGTGCGGGCGCGGCGGGCCGGGGTCGAGGGGCACCGCCAGTTCAACCCGGGCTGGCACCTGGCCCTGGACCTGCGCAACATGCTGCTGGTCAGCGAGTGCATCGCGCGCGCCGCCCTGGAGCGCACCGAGAGCCGCGGCGGCCACACCCGTGAGGACTTCCCCGCCATGGAGCGGTCCTGGCGGCCGGTGAACCTGCTGTGCCGTCCCGCCGACCCGACGGGCGGTCTCGCCGCGACCGATCCGGTGCGCGGCCAGATCGAGCTCGAATCGACGACGACCGAGCCCATCCGCCCGGACCTGCTCGCCCTCTTCGAGAAGGAGGAGCTGGTCAAGTACCTCGCCGAAGAGGAGCTCCACGAGTGACCACGACTGGGTCCAACGGGGCCGCGTCCGCCAAGTACGTCGCCGACTTCCGCATCTGGCGCGGGAACGCGGAAGGGGGCGGCCTGGAGGACTTCAAGGTCGCCGTGAACGAGGGCGAGGTCGTCCTCGACATCGTGCACCGCCTCCAGGCCACCCAGGCGCCCGATCTCGCGGTGCGCTGGAACTGCAAGGCGGGCAAGTGCGGTTCGTGCAGCGCGGAGATCAACGGGCGTCCCCGGCTGCTGTGCATGACCCGCATGTCGACGTTCGCGCCGTCCGACACGATCACCGTGACGCCGCTGCGCGCCTTCCCGGTCGTACGGGACCTGGTGACGGACGTGTCGTTCAACTACACGAAGGCGCGGGAGGTGCCGGCTTTCGTACCGCCGCAGGGCGTGGCGGCGGGCGAGTACCGGATGCAGCAGGTGGACGTGGAGCGCTCGCAGGAGTTCCGCAAGTGCATCGAGTGCTTCCTGTGCCAGGACACCTGTCACGTGGTGCGCGACCACGAGGAGAACAAGGCGTCCTTCGCCGGGCCGCGCTTCCTGATGCGGGTCGCCGAGCTGGACATGCATCCGCTGGACGCGGCGGGCGAGGCCGGTCTGGACCGGAAGAGGAGCGCGCAGGAGGAGCACGGTCTCGGCCTCTGCAACATCACCAAATGCTGTACGGAGGTGTGCCCCGAGCACATCCGGATCACGGACAACGCCCTGATTCCCCTGAAGGAGAGGGCGGCCGACCGGAAGTACGATCCGCTGGTCTGGCTCGGCAACAAGATCCGCAGGCGGACGGAATAGCTCCGGCGGTACCGGCGCTGCACCGGTCATGTGGAACAGCGACTCACTCGACCTCGACGCCTACCTGACCAAGATCGCTTACGAAGGGGACCGCGCACCCACCCTGGCGACCCTCCGCGCCCTGCACCGCGGCCATGTCCTGAACCTGCGCTGGAGCACCGTCGACGCGATGCTCCACCACGACGTGCCGCTCGACCTGGAGACCCTCCAGGCCAAGATGGTGGCCGGTGGCCGCGGGGGCTACTGCTTCGAGCACGCCACGCTCTTCGCGGCGGCCCTCGAAGCCGTCGGCTTCGACTTCTTCGCCGTGCAGGGCCGGGTCGCCATGGGCAGCGAGAAGCTGCTGCCGACCACCCACGCGATGCTGGTGGTGGAGCTCGACGGGCGGCGCTGGCTGTGCGACGTGGGCTTCGGGGCGAGCCAGCTGGAGCCGATCGAGATGGTCGCGGGCGAGGCGGGCACCGAGGTGACGCAGGACGCGTGGCGGTACTGGCTGCGCGAGCAGGAGGTCTCGCCGGGGGCGCGCGGATGGGCCCTGCACCAGCCCGCCACGGGCCCCGGGACGGACCAGGACGGCGACGGGTGGATGGTGCGGCACACCTTCACGGAGACGCCCCAGTACCCGGTCGACTTCCGCATGTCGAACTACTTCGTCGCCTCGAACCCCCACTCGCCCTTCAGCCACCGCCTCTTCGTGCAGCGTGTGCTGCCGGACCGCATGCACATCCTGGACGAGCTGAAGCTGACGACCACCTGGCCGGGGGGTCGACCGGCCCCCGAGACCCGCGACTTCGAGCCTCACGAAGTGCCGAAGGTGCTGGCGGAGGTCTTCGGGATCGAGCAGGGCGAGGAGGAGGAGTTGCTGGTGCGGAGGATGGGAGGGGTGTAGCGGGGGGGCTGGGGCGGGGGGAACCCGGGGGAGGTGGGGGCCGGGGGGACGGGGGGACGGGGGGCGTCGTGCGGGTACGTCGTGGTTGGTCGCGCAGTTCCCCGCGCCCCTGACTACCTGCCCCTAGCCCCCTTGGGCAGCGGGGCCGCCCCCCGGGGGCAGTGGGGTCTCCCCTGCTCCTTAAGAGCTTGGCGGGGGTCCCCCCTGCTCGAACGAAGCTGAGAGCTTGGGGGCGGGTGGGCAAGGGGGCGGCCCTCCACGCGGAGCCCCGCCCCCGACCGCACACCCCCGCGACCGCCCCGCCCCGCCGCCAGCCGCCTCAGGCTCCGGTCGCGCCCGGCATCGCCCCGGCATAGCCTCCCAAATGTGACGCCTCCCGAGAGTCGTGCCCGGATGTCCGGACGCCCCGCCGTCCGGCTGGCCGTCCCGCTGGCCCTGGCCCTCTCGTGTCTCGCCGGTCCGCAGGCCGCTGCTGCCACCGCCGTGCACCCGGCGGTGCACCCCGCAGCCCCCGCCACCGACCCCCTCCCCCTCTCCACCGACGGCCAGATCACCGACAAGGCCGGCGCCCTCGGCGACGACCGCGGCGTGGTCGCCAAGGCTCTCGACCGGCTGTACTCCAGCCACCGCCTCCAGCTCTTCGTCGTGTACGTCCGTGACTTCTCCGGACGGTCCGCGCAGAGCTGGGCGGACGCCACCGCCACCCGCAACGGGCTCGGCCGCGACGACGTCCTCCTCGCGATCGCCACCCGCGACCGGCAGTTCGCGTACACCGTGGACAACGACTCCCGTCTCACCGACGCCCAGCTCGCCGAAGTCTCCGCCACCGCCGTCAAGCCCGCCCTGCGCCAGAACGACTGGGCCGGTGCCGCCGTCGGCGCCGCCAACGGGTACGACGCCGTGCTCGGCGGAGAGCCCGTCCCCACCCCCACCCTCACCCCCGGCGTCCACGATCCCGGCGCCGAGGACGGCGTGGGGGGCGACCTCGTCCTCCCCATCGTCGCGATCGGCGGCGCAGGTGCGCTCGCGGCGTACGCGTTCAGCAGGAGGAGGAAGAAGCAGAACGGGCGCGGGGCCGGATCGCCGGCGGCGCAGCAGCCCGGGGCCGCCCCCGCCCTCACGCCCCTCCCCGAGCTCGACAGCCGCGCCAAGCAGGCCCTCGTCGGGGCCGACGACGCGGTCCGTACCAGCGAGGAGGAACTGGGCTTCGCCACCGCCCAGTTCGGGGACGAAGCCGCCCGGCCGTTCGCCGAGGCCCTCGCGTACGCGAAGGGGGAGCTGACCGCCGCCTTCCGGCTGCGCCAGCAGCTCGACGACGCCTTCCCCGAGGACGATCCGACCCGGCGGCGGATGCTCGACGAGATCCTGGCCCGGTGCGCCGAGGCCGACCGGCGGCTCGACGCCGAGTCGGATTCCTTCGACCGGCTGCGCGAGCTGGAGCGCAACGCACCCGCCGCGCTCGCCGCCGCCGAGGCCGCCTTCCGCGACCTCACCGGCCGTACGAGTACCGCCGAGGCCACCCTGACCGCACTGGCCGGCCGTTACGCGGACTCCGCCGCCGCCCCCGTCGCCGACCACGCCGAGCAGGCCAAGGACCGGCTCGTCTTCGCCACCACGAACCTCAACCAGGCCCGGCAGGCACTGGTCTCCGGCGACAACAGCAAGGCGGCCGTTTTCGTACGGGCCGCCGAGGGCGCCGTCGACCAGGCGGCGACCCTGGTGGACTCCGTGGAGCGCCGGGCCGTCGAACTGGCCCAAGCCGCAGGCCACCTGGAGGGGGCACTGACCGAGGCCGACGCCGATCTCGCCGATGCGCGCGGCCTCCTCGGCGGTACGGCGCCCGGCACGAGCACCGCCGACCTCCGGGGCCGCATCGCCCGCGCGGAGGCCGTCGTGCGTGACGTACGGGAGGAGATGCGGGCGGGGCGGTACGACCCGATCGACGCGCTGCGCCGCATCGAGGAGGCCGACGCCGCGCTCGACGAGGCCCTCGCCGGGGTCCGCGAGCGGGAGAGTTCCGGGCGGCGGGCCCGGGACCTCCTGGGCCAGGCCACCCTGACGGCACGCGCCGCGATCGGCGCCGCCTCCGACTACATCACCACCCACCGCGGCGCCGTCGGCAGCCAGGCCCGCACCCGCCTCGCGGAGGCACAGCGCCACCTGGAGCAGTCGGGCGCACTCGCCGCGTCCGCCGACGCCCCCGCCGCGCTCACCGAGGCCCAGCAGGCGGACTCACTGGCCCGGCAGGCCCAGAGCCTGGCCGAACAGGACGTACGCGGATACGGAGGCGGCGCAGGCGGAGGGAGCGGCGGCGGGGGCGGCGGGCTCAACGGCGCCGTCCTGGGCGGCATCATCCTCGGCGGAATCCTCAACGGCGGCCGTGGCGGCGGGGGTTACGGAGGCGGCTTCGGCGGAAGCGGAGGCTTCGGCGGGGGCGGCTTCGGCGGCAGCCCCGGCAGTTTCGGCGGCGGCGGCACCAGAGGCCGCCGGGGCGGCGGAGGCCGCTTCTAGACACGTACGTACAGCCACATCCGGCCCTCCCGGACCAACTAACAACTTACGGAGCCCCCATGTCCAAGCAGCCCGTCCTCGGCCGTGTCACCCAGCTCGCCAAGGCCAACATCAACGCCCTCCTCGACCAGGCCGAGGACCCGCAGAAGATGCTCGACCAGCTGATCCGCGACTACACCTCCCACATCGCGGAGGCCGAGGAGGCCGTGGCCGCCACGATCGGCAATCTGCGGCTCCTGGAGCAGGATCACCGCGAGGACGTGGACGCCGCCGGCGAGTGGGGCAGCAAGGCGCTCGCCGCCAGCAGGAAGGCCGACGAGCTGCGGACGGGCGGTTCGGCGGCCGACGCGGACAAGTTCGACGCCCTCGCCAAGGTCGCCCTGCAACGGCAGCTCCAGGCGGAGAAGGAGGCGAAGACCGCCGAGCCGACGATCGCCGCGCAGACCGAGGTCGTCGCCGGACTCAAGGACGGTCTCACCAAGATGAAGGCCAAGCTCGGCGAACTCGTCTCCAAGCGCGACGAGTTGGTGGCGCGCGCGAAGTCCGCCCAGGCGCAGAACTCGATGATGGACGCCGTCAAGAACATCAACGTCCTCGACCCGACGAGCGAGCTGAGCCGGTTCGAGGACAAGGTGCGGCGCGAGGAGGCGAGGGCGATGGGCAAGCAGGAGCTGGCCGCGTCCTCGCTGGACGCCCAGTTCGAGCAGCTGGACAGCCTGGGCGACGATGCGGAGATCGCCGCCAGGCTGGCCGCCCTCAAGAGCACGACCTGAGAGATCCCGCTCCACACTTGCTCAGCGCTGCTCCTTGCGCACTCAGTACATGCTCAGCAGCTGGTCCACGCTCAGCTCGGCCGGGGCCTGCGACTCCCCGTCCGGCAGGGCGAGTTCGAACCACACCGTCTTGCCCCGTGGGGTGCGCCGCGCCCCCCACGCCGCGCTGAGCAGCCCGACGAGCTGGAGTCCGCGACCACCCTCGTCGGTGTCGCGGGCGCGTCGCCGCCTGGGCTGGACGAGGCCCGCGTCCCACACCTCGCACACCAGTGTGCGGTCGAGGAGCAGCCGGAGCCGCACCTCGCCCTCGCCGTACCGCAGTGCGTTCGTGACCAGTTCGCTGACCAGCAACTCCGTGGTGTCGACGAGGTCTTCGAGGTCCCAGGACTGGAGCTGGGCCCGGGCCAGTTCGCGCGCCCGGCCCACCGAGCGCGGTTCGCGCGGCAGCCGCCAGTCGCCGACCGACGCCGCCGGAAGGCCCTGGATACGGGCCATGAGGAGGGCGATGTCGTCCTCGCCGTGCCGGGTGTTGAGCGTGTTCAGGACGTGGTCGCAGACGTCCTCCAGCGAATGGAAGGGACCGGCGCGCAGCGACGTCGTTGAGGGGTGGTGGCCGGGCGACGGGCGGGCCGGGCCGCTCATCGCCGTACGGAAGTCGCGCAGTCCCTCGTCGAGCGGATGCTCGCGGGACTCGACCAGGCCGTCCGTGTAGAGGGCGAGGAGAGAGCCCTCGGGCAGTTCGACCTCGACCTCCTCGAAGGGCTCGCCGCCCACGCCCAGCGGCATGCCCGGCGGCACGTCGAGGAGCAGCGGCTCCTCCCCCGGCTCGACGACGACCGGCGGCAGGTGGCCCGCGTTGGCGAACGTACATCGGCGGGTGACCGGGTCGTAGACCGCGTACACGCAGGTCGCGAGGTACACCTCGGACAGGTCCGCCTCGCGGGACTTGTGCGCGGCGCGGGACGCCTGCTGGGCGCCGCCGGGCGCGCCGAGTCCGCGGGCGATCTCGTCCAGTGCGGAGAGGACCTCGGCGGGTTCCAGGTCGAGCAGCGCCAAGGTCCGCACAGCGGTACGGAGTTCACCCATGGCGACGGCGGCCCGCAGGCCCCGACCCATGACGTCCCCCACCACCAACGCCGTCCGGTGCCCCGGGAGTTCGATGACGTCGAACCAGTCGCCGCCGACCTCGGTGGCGGTGTTGCCGGGGAGGTAGCGGCAGGCGATGTCGAGCCCGGCCGCCTCCGGGTCGCCGGGCGGCAGCAGGCTGCGCTGGAGGATCAGTGCGCGCTCGTGCTCCCGGCGGTAGAGGCGGGCGTTGTCCATGCAGACGGCGGCCCGGGACGCCAGTTCGGTGGCCAGCGCCCGGTCCCGTTCGCCGAAGGGCTCGCTGCCCTTCGTACGGGAGAACTGGACGAGCCCGATGACGGTGTCGTGCGCGACCATCGGCACGGCGAGCGTGGAGTGCACGAGGTCGCCGTCCTCGCCGTGCACCGCACGGGCCCGCCCGGTGCGCAGCGCCTTCGCGCAGGGCGTGCCGAACGGATAGCGGTGGACCGAGCCGACGGTGATGTCGGCGGGGTCCTCGCCGGGTCCCACGCACCCGGGTGCGGCCAGCGGTGCGTCCGAGACGGCGCTGGCGAAGGCGACCCGGCGCAGCTCGGCGCTGCCGTCGGTGACGTCGGTGACGCCCGGCGGGGCCTCCTCGCCGCGGAGCAGCCCCTGGTAGAGGTCGACGGAGGCGAGGTCGCAGAAGCCGGGCACGGCGACGTCGAGGAGTTCGCGGGCGGTGGTCTCCAGGTCGAGCGAATTCCCTATGCGGGCGCCCGCCTCGTTGAGGAGGGCGAGATTGCGCCGGGCGTCGGCGGCCTCGCGGGCGGCCCGGTGGCGGCGGGTGACGTCGGTGGCCAGGCCCGCGACACCGACGGGGCGGCCGGAGCCGCTGTGCACCCGGTAGAGGTTGACCGACCACTGGCGGGCTTCGGTGCTGCCCGGCTCCGTGCCCGTGATCTGGATGTCGGTCATGGACTCGCCGGTCTCCAGGACCCGTTTCAGGGCGGCGGACATCCGGTCCGCCTCGGGCGGGGCGAGGTAGTCGTGCACCGTACGGCCGCGGTGGTCGTCGGCTGCGCCGCCGAAGACGGCGGCGAAACGGCGGTTGGTGCGCTGCACCGCGAGGTCCGTGCCGAACAGCAGGAAACCGAAGGGAGATTGACCGAAAATGGCCTGTGATGCGGCGAGGTCGGTTTCGATCCGGCGCAGTGCCCGTACGTCCACGACGAGGCAGAGCGCACCGCGCTCGCCGGTCGGTGTCTCGCTGGGCATCACATAGATCTCGGCGACCCCCTCCGCCCCGGCGGCACCGGTGGCGGGATCGGGCATCCGGAACGGGACGAGGCCCGTCCACTCCTTGCCGTCGAGGATCTCGGCCACCTCGCGGTGCCCGCGCCCCCGGTACTCCTCGGGCATGAAGACGTCGACCGGGTCGCGGCCCACGACGTCGCGCGCGACGACTCCGAAGAGCTCCTCGGCGCGGCTGCTCCACTGCTCGACGCAGCCGTCGGCGCCCAGCGAGAAGGACGCCACCTTGATGTAGTCGTAGATCGAACCCGGCGGGCTGCTCTGCCACAGGGCTCCGCCCGCGGCACGCACCACCCCCGGAGCCCCTGCGGCACGGCCCGCGCTCGCAGACGTGCCGGCACCTGTACCCGCACCGCCCGCAGGTGTGCCGGCGCCTGTGCCCGCACCGCCTGTACGTGCGTCAGCGCCCTCGCCACCGGTAGGTACGTCAGCGCCACCGGCAGCATCCGCCCCGGCCCGTCCGGACGCACCCGACACACCTGAAGCACCGGACGTCCCTGAAGCGCCGGACGTCCCTGAAGCACCAGAAGCACCGGGCACACCGGAAGCACCGCCCTCACCCGCGCCGGGCAGCTGCGCCTTCGCTGGTATCTCGTTCACACGACCGTCCCCTCCAGCTCACCTCACCGGAACCGGCCTTGACCGCAGTATTCAGCACCACGGCCCCTGTCGGCACGGCGTTCACGATCGCGACGTCCTCCCGGCCTTCCCCCGGCCCTTTTCGGCCGTAGTTCGCCGCTCGCCCGAGGTGCGGCGACGCCCTTCCGGGTGCCGTCGTGATCGTTCAAGTCCCTTCACACTTCTAACCGGGCAGAGCCAGCTCGAACCACACCGTCTTGCCGGTCTTTCCGCGTCGGGTGCCCCAGCGCTGCGCGGAGCACGCCACCAGCTGGATTCCGCGCCCTCCCTCGTCGTCGGGGCCCGCGGTCCGCTCGCGGGGCGGATCCGGAAGCGGATCCGAGACCTCCACCCGCAGGACGGCGTGGGCTGCCCCGGCGGTTCCGGCGAGGGGGCCGGGGGTGTCGAGCCTCACCAACCGAACGCCGATGGGCCCGGACGCGTGCGTCAGGGAATTGGTCACCAGCTCGCTGACCAGCAGCACACTCACATCGCTGACCTCGTCGAGACCCCAGGCTCGCAGGGTGTCGCGGACGGCGTGCCGCGCGGTGCGGACGGCATGGGGCCGGGCCGGGAAGGTCCACTCGGCGCAGGCGCCTTCGGTGTCGAGCACGCCGACCACATCCCTGAACAGCAGCAGCGGACCCCAAAAAGGGAGCATCCTTTTTCGGGGGGTTAATCAGCACATACCCGATATCGGACTCCGGCTATCCCGGGAATGGGCGCACTGTGGCACGAACGGCGTACGAGGTCGCCCGTGCGCTGGGTCCCGTTGCCCCGTTCAGACCCCTGCGGACCGGCCGCGTTAGCCCGTACGAAATGATTCCCGCGCGGTCGTACGAATTCGCGCCGCGCGCCCGCGCCGCGGACGAGCGCCACAGATCCACGCCACAGATGTGCGCCACAGATGTGCGCCACGGATGCGCGCTACGGATGCGCGCTACGCATCCGCCCGCAGCAGGCGTACCGCCTCCGCGACCGCCGGGCGGTCCTGGTCGAGCCAGTCCACCGTGTCGCTCTCCTCGGGGCCGAGCCAGCGCAGCTCGTCGTGGTCCTCCAGCGGGCGGGGCTCGCCGGACAGCAGCCGGGCGGTCCACACCTGGAGGACGTACCCGGGCTTCAGCGGCCACTCCCCCGGGATCCGCTCGACGGGCTCGGCCTCCACGCCGAGCTCCTCGCGCAGCTCGCGCACGAGCGCCTGCTCGGGCGTCTCGCCCGGTTCCAGTTTTCCGCCGGGCAGCTCCCAGCGGCCGGCCAGCTCCGGCGGGGCGCTGCGGCGCGCGGCCAGCAGCCGTCCGTCGTGACAGAGGGCTCCACCCACGACAAGTCGATTCGTCATGGGCGGAGCCTAGGACCTGCCCGGCGGGCAGACCCAATGGACCCGGCGGACCCGGCGGACCCGATGGACCCGGCGGACCCGTTCACTGCTGCCGGGTGGCGGCCTGCTCGATCAGGTAGAGCTGCTTGTGGCCGCGGCTGTCGAGCTGGTCGGCCTTCTTCTCGGCCTCCGCCCGCGTGGCGTACGCGCCGACGCGATAGCGGTTGCCGTTGTCGTCCTGCCGCACCACCAGCCACGGAAGCTGTGCACCAGCGTCATTCATCGCGCGCCTCCGTCCGCCGGCCCGCACGCCGCCAGGGATCCCCAGGAAACCTCAGTACGCATATGCCCGACCCTACGCCTGACCTTTACTCACCGGATATGACTTTTTACAAAGAGACACCGATCTGGCCAAGAAACACCGGGGAGTTGACGAAGCCCTCGGGGGCGCGTCCGACTGGACGCGCCCCCGAGGGCTGTCAACTGAGCTGATTACGTAGGGGAGTTGGTGGCTCGCTTCACTTCACGGGGAGGCGGTACGAAACCCGGTACCTGTCCGCGGGAACCACCAGGTCCGCCGTCTCCACCGCCCGCCCGGACGCGAAGTAGGTCCGCTCGATGACCAGCACCACATGGCCCGGCACGCCACCCAACTCGGCCAGCTCGAAGGCGAGTCCGGGGCGGGCGCCGACCTCCTCCGCCACGTTGTCCACGACGACGTCGATGGCGGCCATCCGCTCGACGACCCCGCAGCCGCCCAGCGGGCCCTCCTCGGGCAGCATCACCGGTGTGCGGCCGGTGACCGCGAGGGGCTCCCACGAGGTGGAGATCATCATCGGCTCCCCCGCGTCCCGGAAGACGTACCGGGTCTGCATCACCCACTCGCCCGGCTCGATGCCGAGCCGTCCCGCGACCTCCTCCGACGCCGTCACCTGCTCGCTGCGCGACTCCCAGGTGCCGCGGGCACCCTCGGCCGCCTGCTCCTGCCGGAAGGGCGTGGAGGAGCCCCCGCCCCGGTAGGCGGAGCGGGCCACGCTGCGCGGCACCGGCCGCTCCCGCACATACGTCCCCGAACCCGAGCGGCCCTCGACGAGCCCCTCCGCCATCAGCACCTTGCGGGCCTCCAGGGCCACGGTGTCCGAGACGCCGTAGACCTCCCGGATGCGGGCCTGCGACGGGAGCCGGGTGTGCGGCGGCAGCTTCCCGTCGGCGATCTGCTGCCGGAGATCCTTCGCCACGCGCAGATAGGCCGGCTGCTCACCGAAAGTCACTGGCCACTCCCATCAGGTTGACAGACAGCAACAGCCTGGCAACCGACGGTTGTTGAGCACAAGCAAAGGCCAGGGTTTCACTCGATGTGATGATTCGGCTTTACGCAGGCATGTTTCCCCGGGTAATGGGGCCGGGGGCTTACACCTCTTCGCCCGCTCCGGCCCCGCCGTCCCCGCCGCCCCCGGTGCTCCCACTGCCCCCGGTGCTCCCGCCGTCCTCGGTGCCCCCGCTGTCCCCGCCACCCCCGGTGCTTCCGGTGCCCCCGGTGCTTCCGTCGCCGGTGCCCGTCCCCGCGTCGCGGAGCGATCCGGTGAGCTTCTCGCCCGACTCGTTGCCGAAGACACAGGTGACGCCCCGGTCGCCGAGCCGCCAGCCGCGGGCGTCCGGCATCAGGTAGTACGAGTCGGTCTCGATGCTGGCGCCGCCGGTGTAGTCCTGCTCCGCGGTCGCGCACTTCTTGTCGGCGATCGCGCTGATCCTCGCGTCGCCCGGGTACTCGCCGGAGTCGGCCAGGTCGAAGGTGCCGAACACCTCGGCGTCGTGCGCCTTCCCGCAGTCGAGGAGCGTCACGTCGTACGTGGTGCCCTCCAGCGAACCGTCCGCGGTGTCGAAGCACTGCCCGGTGCGCAGGTCCTCGACGGAGTGCGCGTTCTCCCGCATGCCGTCCTCGAAGCCCTGCTTGAAGTTGGCCAGCCCGCCGGTGAGGATGCCGACCAGTACGAGCACGACGCTGAGCGACGACAGCACGATGCCCGCGACCGCCATGCCCTTCCCCGAGTCGCCGCGCTTCTTGATCTGCGACAGGGCGACCAGGCCGAGGATCAGGCCGAGGACCGGGATGCAGCAGACGATGCCGGTGACGAGGGAGGCGATGGCCAGCCCGTTGGTCCTGGGCGGCGCGGGCGGCATCCCGTAGGGCTGGGGGCCGCCGTAGGGCTGCGCACCGTACGGGGACGGCTGGTAGGGCGTGCCGTACGCCTGGTGCGGAGGCGGCGGCGGTTGCTGCGGGGGGCCGCCGGGCTGCTGCGGCTGGTTCCAGGGCTGTTCCGGGGGCGGCGGTATCGCCATCAGTACGGTGCTCCTCGTCGGGGCTGTGCGGGGGGGGTGCCGCGCGCATCGTACGTGGCTGCTCGGACAGGAGCTCAGGGCAGGACAAAAGGGACGCTCTGCGGGTGGCCCGCACGGACGGCCCACGACCGGCGACGGCGGTCGGCGACGGCGCCCGGCAAGGCGCTCGGCGACGGTGTCGGAAAATTGCCAGCCACCGCCGCCGGAATTTGGTGGACTGCTCCCATGACGACTGCGCAGCACGACAAGGCGACCCTCCTCCGCTCCCTGCACACCACTCCCAAGGCCCCGCTCCTGCTCCCCAACGCGTGGGACGTGGCAAGCGCGTTGCTGATCGAGGAGGCGGGGGCGACCGCCGTCGCCACGACCAGTGCCGGAGTCGCCTGGAGCCTGGGCTCGCCGGACGGCGACGCGCTCGACCGGGACCGGGCGCTCGACCTGATCGCCGGGGTCGCGGCGGCCGTGAAGGTGCCGGTCACCGCGGACATCGAGGGCGGCTTCGCGGACACCGCCGAAGGCGTCGGCGAGACGGTCGCCGCGGTCATCGCCGCCGGCGCCGTCGGTGTGAACCTGGAGGACGGCAACCGCAGCCCGGCGGAGCAGTCGGGCCGGATCGCCGCCGCGCGGGCCGCCGCCGACAAGAGCGGCGTACCGCTGTACGTCAACGCCCGCATCGACACCTTCCTGTTCGGCCTCGGCGAGGAGTCCGGACGGCTTGAGGAGACGATCGGGCGGATGCGCGCGTACGTGGGCGCGGGCGCCGACGGCGTCTTCGTGCCCGGCGTCACCGACCCGGAGACGATCGCGGCGCTGGTCGCGGCCGTCGACGTACCGCTGAACATCCTGGCGGGCCCCGGCGCACCCACCACCGCCGAGCTGGCGGAGCTGGGTGTGGCGAGGGTCAGCCTGGGCGGGGCGGTCGCGGGCTCCGCGTACGCGGCGGTGCGCCGCGCCACCCGGGAGCTGCTGACCTCGGGGACGTACGACTCGGTGGCGGACGCGGTGCCGCACCACGAGCTCAACGCCCTTTTCGACAACTGACGTCGAGCCCTTCGGCGGCAGCCGGGGCTACCTGGCGCCGAACACCTGCGTCCAGTGGATGCCGCGCGCGCTGTCCTTGATGCCGATGCCGACCTCCTTGAACGAGCAGTTGAGGATGTTGGCCCGGTGGCCCGGACTGTTCATCCAGGTCTCCATGACCGCGGCGGGGGTGGACTGGCCGTAGGCGATGTTCTCCCCGTACGTGCTCCACTTGTACCCGGCGGCGGTGACGCGCTCGCCGGGTCCTTCGCCGTCCGGGTTGGAGTGGTCGAAGAAACCGCGGGCGACCATGTCCTCGGAGTGCCGCTGGGCGGCGGTGGCCAGCAGCCCGTTGCTGCTCAGCGGACCACAACCGGCTTTCGACCGCTCGGAGTTGAGGAGGCTGACCACCTCCTGGGCGGGCCCGGCGGGAGGCGCCGGCGGCCGGGCGGTCCTGGTGGGGGCCGCGGTCCTGCTCGGTTTCGGGGCGGGCGGCGGCTTCGGCTTCGCCGTGGTCCGGGTGGGAGTGGGGGTCTTGCTCGCCGGGGTCCTGGTGGGGGTCGCGGAAGCGGTGGGCGACGCCGTGCTCGGCGCGGGGGCCGCACTGCCGCTGCCGCTCGCGCTCGGCAGCGCGGGGCCGCCCTGCCGTCCGGCCTCGGCGACCACCGTGCCGGCCCCGCCGTCCGTCCCGCCGGAGAAGATCCGGAACACCCCGAACCCGCCGCCGAAGAGCGCCAACAGGGCTGCCGCACCGATCACTTGACGCCTCCGCCGGGTCCGCTGCTGACGGCGGGCGGCGCGGGCCCCCGTACCGGTCGGCGCGGTGGTGGCCGTGGTCGCCCCGGTGCTCGGGTGGGCCGATGCCCGGTCCGCGTGCGGGAGCGGGGACTGGCCGTGGGCCGCGTACGGTCCCGGGTTCCCGTACGGAACCGGCTGTGTGTGCGCCACCGATCCGGCGGCTCCCAGCGACTGCCCCGGTGCCGCGCCCCGTACCGCCAGACCCACCAGTCCCACCAGCGCGCCCGTCACCGGCACAAGACCGAATCCGGCCAGCAGGCCCTCCGCCGGCATCAGGCCGCTGCGGTGGCCCGAGCACACCGCGCACTCCTTCGCGTGCCTCGATATTCGCTTCCGCCACAGCGCGGACGGCGCTCCGTCCCACGGTGCGAGCACCTCCCGCAGCTGCCCGCACAGCGGTACGGCGGCCAGCGCCCGCACGACCACCCGGGCCGCTTCCAGCTGCGCCTTCATGCGCTGTACGCGTACGGCGGTGTGGTCGGGCGACAGTTCGAGCGCGGTCGCCACCTCGGCCCGGGTCAGCTCGCCCGCGGCCTCCAGCCACCACAGGGACAGCAGCGCGCGGTCGTCGCCGTCCAGCCAGCGGGTCGCCTCGACGGTCTCCTTGCGCTGCCCGGAGAGCCCCATCCGGACCAGGGTGAGACCGACGAAGTCGGCCCCGGGGTCGGCGGGCTCCCGCTCGCCGGAAACGGGGCCCGCCACCGGCTGCTCGCGCTGCCAGTGGCGGCGTACCTCGTTCATGGCGATGGCCACCAGCCACGACCGGAAGCTCTCCGGGATGCGGAGGGTGCCGAGGCCGTCGAGGGCGCGCAGCATGGTCTCCTGCACGACGTCGTCGACGTCGGCGTGGCCGCCCAGGGCCCGGCCGACGATGTTGTAGACGAGAGGCAGGTACGCGGCGACGAGCTCGTCCTGCGCCTGCACGTCGCCGCTCTGCGCCGCCACGACTCTCGCGACTCCGTGTTCCCTGTTCACGGTTGCCCGCCCCTCTTCGTCCGGTCGGCCCCTGGGCCCGTACGCACACACTTCTTTGCTCCGACACCTGGGAGACCGCGGGCCGGGCGGCGGATAACAGAAATCTGGCCGGCAATCTCCGCGCGGGCCCCGGCCCCGTCGGGACCCGGACCCGGCCGCGCGGCACGATGCTCCCACGGCGGATCCCGGCAGTCCCGGGTGAGGGTGGCGGAGCGGTCCGTCCGCGCCCTGGGACACTGGACGGGTGACCCTTCAGGAGTTTTTCCGGTGGACCGAGACCGACGGCACCACGGCGCAGAACCGCTGGCGGTCGGAGAACGGTGCTCCGGCGCCCCGGCGTGTCGTCGTCGCCGACGACCGGACGACCGCCGACGCCGCGTTCAAGCTCGTCTGCGAGGGCACGGCCCTGCTGTGGCGCGGCGACTTCCACAACGCCCGGCAGCTGCTGACGGCCCTGGCCCGGCGGGTCGACCGCAAGGGCGCCAAGCCGGGACAGACCCCGGCGGAGAGCTTCCACCTGCACCGCCAGGCCCAGTCCCGGCGCACCCGGATCCTCGGCATGCTGGTGGTGCAGGTGGAGCCCGGACACCTGATTCCGCTCCGCCGGGCGCCGGAGGTCGCGGACGCCTGCACGGGTGCGTACGGCCCCGCCGACGAGCCGTACACGGTCTCGCTGCGTGAGCTGCTCGGGGTGGTCGGCGCGCACGAGTGGCGCAAGAACGGCGTGCGGATCCCCGCCCTCGGCGGCGAGCGCATCCACCCGCACTACGGGGTGTTCTCACCGGCCCGCGGCGAGTACGTCGACCTGGTCGCCGAGGCCCCGCTGCCCGCGCTGACCAGCGCCTTCGACATCGGTACCGGCACGGGCGTGCTGTCCGCGGTGCTGGCCGGGCGCGGGGTGCGGCGGGTCGTCGCCACCGACCAGGACCCGCGGGCACTGGAGTGCGCGCGGGAGAACCTCGGGCGGCTCGGATTCGGCGACGCGGTGGAGGTCGTACAGGCCGATCTCTACCCGCCGGGGCGCGCGCCCCTGGTCGTCTGCAACCCGCCGTGGGTGCCCGCCCGCCCGCGCACCCCGGTCGACCACGCGGTCTACGACCCGGACAGCCGGATGCTGCAGGGCTTCCTCGACGGGCTGCCCGCGCATCTGGAGCCGGGCGGCGAGGGCTGGCTGATCCTCTCGGACCTGGCCGAACTCCTCGGCCTGCGGACGCGCGCCGAGCTCCTGGAGCGCTTCGAGAAGTCCGGCCTGCGGGTCGTGGACCGTCTGGACATCACCCCGCGCCATCCACGGGCCAAGGACACCACGGACCCGCTGCACGCGGCACGGAGCGCCGAAGTGACCTCGCTGTGGCGGCTGGCGGTCCGCTGACGGGGTGCGGTGTCAGCTCTGCCCGGCGGCGGGCTCGCCCGGCTCGGCGAGGGCGGCGTTGAGCCTGGCGCGGGCGCCGTCCAGCCAGCGGCGGCACACCTTCGCCAGCTCCTCGCCCCTTTCCCACAGGGCGAGGGACTCCTCCAGGGTCGTGCCGCCCGCTTCGAGCCGGCGTACGACCTCGATCAGCTCGTCCCGCGCCTGCTCGTAGCCGACCTCGGCTCCGGCGTCGGTCGCGGCTTCATCCGTCTTGGCCATGCGTTCCACCTTATGTGCGAGGTCCGACAGGAGCGGTACGGCGGTGCCCACAGTTCGCCGGCAGTGCGGCCCCGGCCACCGTTTCGCTCACCGGCCGCCTCACTCGGCGACCCTCACCGCGAACTCCCCGTCCGACACCCGCGCCCGCAGCTCGTCCCCTGCGGACACCTCGTCCGGCGACCGCACCACCGCGCCGTCACCGCGCTGGAGCACCGCGTACCCGCGCTCCAGCGTCGCGGCGGGCGACAGGGAGACCACCCGGGCCCGGGTGTGCGAGAGCTCGGACTCGGCGCGGTCGAGCAGGTGCCCCAGCGTCCGCCGGTTGCGCGCCACCAGTGCGTCGATGTCGGCCTCGCGCTCCTCGACCATCCGCCGGGGCCGCTCCATCACGGGCCTGGCCAGCGCGGACGCCAGCCCGCGCTCCTCCCGGTCGAGCAGCCCCCGCACCGTACGCAGCGCACGGTCGCGCAGCCCCTGCACGCGGTCGAGCTCCTCGCCCACGTCCGGTACGACCTTCTTCGCGGCGTCCGTGGGCGTGGAGGCCCGCAGGTCGGCGACCAGGTCGAGCAGCGGCGAGTCCGGCTCGTGCCCGATCGCGGACACGACGGGGGTACGGGCGGCGGCCACGGCCCGTACCAACTGTTCGTCCGAGAAGGGCAGCAGGTCCTCCACGCTCCCCCCGCCCCGCGCCACGATGATCACGTCCACGTCCGGCAGGTCGTCCAGCTCCTTGACCGCCTGGACGACCTGAGGGACCGCGTGCACGCCCTGGACGGCGACGTTGCGCACTTCGAAGCGGACGGCGGGCCAGCGTCGCCTGGCGTTCTCCAGTACGTCCCGCTCGGCGGCCGAGGCGCGGCCGGTGACGAGTCCGACCAGCTGGGGCAGGAAGGGCAGGGAGCGCTTCCGGTCGAGCGCGAAGAGCCCTTCGGCCGCGAGGGACTTCTTCAGCTGCTCCAGCCGGGCGAGCAGCTCACCGATCCCGACCGGCTTGATCTCACCGGCCCGCAGCGACAGCTGGCCGCGCGGCGCGTACCACTCGGGCTTCGCGTGGACGACGACGCGGGCGCCTTCGGAGACGACGTCGGCGACCGCGTCGAAGACCTGCCGGTAGCAGGTCACGGACACGGAGATGTCGCTCGACGGATCGCGGAGCGTGAGGAAGACGACGCCGGCGCCGGGGCGGCGGGAGAGCTGAGTGATCTGACCTTCGACCCATACGGCACCGAGACGGTCGATCCAGCCACCGATCAGCCGGGAGACCTCGCCTACCGGGAGGGGAGCTTCCGCTGATGTGTTGAGAGCCATGAGAGTGAGGCTAACGGTCGTCCCCGGTCGAGGACGGACGCATCTTCAGCCCGTCCGGCACTTGAGGACGCACGAGCACTCCCAGCCCGTCCGGCGTTTGAGGACGCGCGGACGCAGTCCGGGCACGGGGCGCAGCCCCGACCCCCAGCCCCCACCGGCGGGGGCAGCAATGCCGACGCCCCCTACGCCCTGGCCCTCCCCCGCCGCCCGCGCTGAGCGACCAGCACGAGCAGCCCCACCACCAGCCACACCGCCCCCACCACCTGCGCCGTCCTGCTCGCCTCCACGATGACCGCCACCGCGATCGCCGCGCCGATCACCGGTGCCAGGACGTGGCGCCACCACACCGGCGGCCCCTCCTGACGCCGTACCGCGAACCAGCTCACCACCGAAGCGTGCAGCAGCACGAACGCCGTCAGCGCGCCGATGTCGACCACCGACACCAGGTGGTCCATGCCGTCCCCCCGCCGCGCCGCCCACACCGCGGCCACCAGCGTCACCACCGCCGCGAACCCGAGTGCCACCCTCGGCACCCCGGACTTCGCGTCCACCCGTGACAGCACCTTCGGCAGCCGCCGGTCCCGTGCCATCGCGAACAGCAGCCGACCCGCCGCCGCCTGCCCTGCCAGCGCCGCGAACGCCGCCCCGATCGCCTTGCTCACCGCCACCAGGTCGTGCAGCCACGCCCCGACCGAGCCGTCCACCGCGTCGTAGAAGGCCGTCCCCTGCTTCTCCGGATCGGCAGCCAGCTCCGCCGCCTGAACCGGCGAGAGCAGCGCGACCAGATACGTCTGTACGACGAAGAGCACGCCGACCAGCGCGAGACACAGCAGCACGGCCCTCGCGACCTTCGCCGAGCCCCCCGTCACTTCCTCCGCGAAGGAGGCGATCGCGTCGAATCCGAGATACGAGAGCACGGCCACGGACACCGCGCCCAGCACCGCCGCCATCGAGAACGACCCCATCGACCCGTCCCCGGTGAGCGGCGACAGCCAGTCCCGCTGTGCTCCGTCCCGTACGAGAACGACCACCGCGGCCACCACGAACACCAGCAGTACGACGATCTCCAGCGCGAGCACCGCGAAGCCCACGCGGGCTGCGGCCCGTACGCCCCACATGTTGAGCGCGGTGGTCACCACCACCGCGATCGCCGTCCACACCCACTGGGAAACCGACGGGATCAGCGCGTGCAGCGCGATCCCGGAGAACAGATAGGCCACGGCGGGGATCAGCAGGTAGTCGAGCATCGCCATCCACCCGGCGACGAAGCCGGGCCCCTCCCCCAGCGCCGTGCGCGCGTACGCGAAGACGGAGCCCGCCTGCGGAACCACCCGCACCATCTGCGCGTAGCTGAAGGCGGTGAAGGCCATCGCCACCGTCGCGACGAGATAGACGAGCGCGACGGCGCCGTGCGACTTGGCGTCGAGGGTGCCGAACACACCGACCGGGGCCATGGGCGCGATGAACAGCAGCCCGTAGACGACCAGATCCCTGAAGCCGAGACTCCGCTTCAGCCCCGACGACCTGGTCCCGGGAGCCCCTCCCGCCGCTGTCGCACCTGTCGCGCCTGTCGCCCCTGTCGTACCGTCAGGACTCCCCGACATCGTTCCTCCGTACGTACGTGTGTGCGCACCGTCGACTACCCGTCCCAGTGTTGCCCCGTACGCGATCTTTGGCCTCCCGGGCACGGCCTTACGATGGACGCATGACTTCCACTCCCGCCCGCCGTGTCCTGCTTGCCGCCCCCCGTGGCTACTGCGCGGGCGTGGACCGCGCCGTCATCGCCGTCGAGAAGGCGCTGGAGCAGTACGGTGCGCCGGTCTACGTCCGTCACGAGATCGTCCACAACAAGTACGTCGTACAGACCCTGGAGAAGAAGGGCGCGATCTTCGTCGAGCAGACGGCGGAGGTCCCCGAGGGCTCCATCGTGATGTTCTCCGCGCACGGCGTCGCCCCGACCGTCCACGCGGAGGCCGCCGAGCGGAAGCTCGCGACGATCGACGCGACCTGCCCGCTGGTCACCAAGGTCCACAAGGAAGCCGTCCGGTACGCGAACGACGACTACGACATCCTCCTGATCGGCCACGAGGGCCACGAAGAGGTCATCGGCACCTCCGGCGAGGCCCCCGACCACATCACGCTGGTAGACGGCCCGGACGACGTCGCAAACGTCACCGTCCGCGACGAGTCGAAGGTCGTCTGGCTCTCCCAGACCACGCTCTCCGTCGACGAGACGATGGAGACGGTCGACGCCCTGAAGTCGAAGTTCCCGAACCTCCTCTCGCCGCCCAGCGACGACATCTGCTACGCCACCCAGAACCGCCAGATCGCGGTGAAGAAGCTCGCCGAGGACGCCGAGCTCGTCATCGTCGTGGGCTCCAAGAACTCCTCGAACTCGATCCGCATGGTCGAGGTCGCCCTGGACGCCGGCGCCCCCGCCGCACACCTGGTCGACTTCGCCTCCGAAATCGACGAGGCGTGGCTGGAGGGCGTGACGACGGTCGGCCTGACCTCGGGCGCCTCCGTCCCCGACGTGCTGGTGGACGGCGTCCTGGAGTGGCTGTCCGAGCGCGGGTACGGCGACGTCGAGACCGTCAAGACGGCCGACGAGTCGATCACCTTCTCGCTCCCCAAGGAACTGCGCCGCGACCTGCGCGCGGAGGCCGCGGCCCTCGGCAGCAAGTAGCGCTTCCGCCCACCCGTGCCGGTGGTGCGTCGTAACGTGGTGTCCATGAACGTGTTCGGAGTGGACATCGGCGGTTCGGGCATCAAGGGCGCTCCCGTGGACCTGGAGCGGGGCGACCTTGCCGAGCCGCGGCACAAGGTACTGACCCCGCACCCGGCCACGCCGGACAGCGTGATCGACGGCGTCAAGGAAGTCGTCGGCAACTTCGGCTGGTCGGGTCCGGTCGGCATCACCTTCCCGGGCGTCGTCACGGACGGCATCACCCGCACGGCCGCCAATGTCGACAAGGGCTGGGTGGATCTGGACGCCCAGGCCCTGCTCGGCGAGCGCCTCGGTCTCCCGGTCACCGTGCTGAACGACGCGGACGCGGCGGGCGTCGCCGAAATGACCTTCGGCGCGGGCTCCGGCCGCAAGGGCACGGTCTTCCTGCTCACCTTCGGTACGGGCATCGGCAGCGCCCTCTTCCTCGACGGGAAGCTCGTCCCGAACACCGAGCTGGGCCACCTGGAGCTGCACGGCCACGACGCCGAGAAGCACGCCTCCACGAAGGCCAAGGAGGACGAGGACCTCAGCTGGGAGCACTGGGCGAAGCGCGTGACGAAGTACCTCGCCCACGTCGAGATGCTCTTCTCGCCGTCCCTCTTCATCATCGGCGGCGGCGTCAGCCGCAAGGCCGAGAAGTTCATTCCGCTGATCGAGGGCATCCGCGCGGAGATCGTCCCGGCGCAGCTGCAGAACAACGCGGGAATCGTGGGCGCGGCCATGGCTGCCGCGAAGCGCTGAGGGCTCCGCCGGGCGCGGTGCCGGGCGCGGTGATTCAGGTGCGGGTCGTTCGTGGCTGGTCGCGCCACGCTGCGGGAGCCGCACATTGATGGAGCCCCGCGCCCCTAAGGGGCGCTGCGCGGGCGCTGTCGCCGTACGGGTGCGGGGGCAGCCGCCGGCTGGGCCGCCTGCCGCCGCCCCATCTGCCGGATCTTCCGGACGCTGGCGACCAGCCCGGCGATCAGCGTTCCGCCGTACAGCCAGCCCGCGTGCACGGCGAGCGCGGTGACGACGGCCATCAGCCGGCTGCCGATACCGTCCGAGCCTCCCGCGAGGGGCAGCAGCCCGCAGGCGAAGGCGATCGGCACGCTGATCGGCGCGGTGACCAGGTCCGCGGGCCGCACCCACAGCGCGGTCACCAGGCTGACCGGCAGGAACAGCACCCCGTACACGACGGGCGACCCGTCGAACAGCAGCCGGTCCAGGAACGCCAGCACCACCATCGTCAGCGACGCGAACAGTCCGCCGCCGAGCCCGGTCAGCCGCGGGTTGGGCAGCCGCCGCAGCGCCAGCACCACCGGGGCCACGGGCCGTCCCGCACCCCGGTAGACGGTCGCGGTCTCGGTCTTGGTCTCGGCGGTGATCCCCCGCGCGGCGATGTGGTGCGGTCGGCGCTGCGGGGGGCGGGGACGGGTCCTGGGTTGCTCCACCGGACCAACGTAGGTCGCCGGACTGGCGGATTCCGGGCTTGGACACGCCCTTTGGACGAGCTTGGCGTTGAGTTCGACGGCGTACGCCCCGACGGCCCGGGCGTACGCCCCGACGGCCCGGGCGTACGCCCCGACGGCCAGGCGGGGCGCGCACTGCCGCCCACCCGCCGCGTGCCCTGCCGCCCACCCGCCGCGTGCCCTGCCGCCCACCCGCCGCGTGCCCTGCCGCCCACCCCGCCACATGCCGGGCCGGCCGTCCCGCCCCATGCCCGCCGCCCGCCCCCCGCACGCCTGCCGTCCGTCCCTGACGGGCCCGGCAGCGTACCGAAGCGGGTGGCGCTCCTCCCCGTACGACACCCCCACCCCCCGCCCGTAAACTGGGGGATCGGTCGGTCCACTCCGGACCGGTACCCACCCCCTCTCCGCAACGGGAAGTCGCCAACGTGTCGCTCACGATCGGAATCGTCGGTCTGCCGAATGTCGGCAAGTCGACCCTGTTCAACGCCCTGACCAAGAACGACGTGCTGGCGGCCAACTACCCGTTCGCCACCATCGAGCCGAACGTCGGCGTCGTCGGCGTCCCGGACCCGCGCCTCGCGGTCCTGGCCGGCATCTTCGGCTCGCAGAAGATCCTCCCGGCCACGGTCGACTTCGTCGACATCGCCGGCATCGTGCGCGGTGCGTCGGAGGGCGAGGGCCTGGGCAACAAGTTCCTCGCGAACATCCGCGAGTCCGACGCGATCTGCCAGGTCATCCGCGCCTTCAAGGACGAGAACGTCGTCCACGTCGACGGCAAGGTGTCCCCCAAGGACGACATCGAGACGATCAACACCGAGCTGATCCTCGCCGACCTCCAGTCCGTCGAGAAGGCGGTGCCCCGCCTCACCAAGGAAGCCCGCCTCCAGAAGGAGAAGGTCCTGGTCCTCGCCGCCGTCGAGAAGGCCCAGAAGATCCTCGAAGCGGGCGAGACCCTCTTCTCCGCCGGCATCACCAAGGGCACCGAGCAGGGCGACCTCCTGCACGAGCTGCACCTCCTCACCACCAAGCCCTTCCTCTACGCCTTCAACGTCGACGAGGACGAGCTGGTCGACGAGGACTTCAAGAACGAGCAGCGCGCGCTCGTCGCCCCCGCCGAGGCGATCTTCCTCAACGCGAAGATCGAGTCCGAGCTCATCGAGCTGGACGACGAGGAGGCCCTCGAACTCCTCCAGTCCATGGGCCAGGAAGAGCCCGGCCTGGCCACCCTCGGCCGCGTCGGCTTCGACACCCTCGGCCTCCAGACCTACCTCACGGCAGGCCCCAAGGAGACCCGCGCCTGGACGATCCCCAAGGGAGCCACGGCCCCCGAGGCGGCCGGTGTCATCCACACCGACTTCCAGAAGGGCTTCATCAAGGCCGAGGTCATCTCCTTCGCCGACCTGGTCGAAACCGGCTCGGTCGCCGAAGCCCGCGCCAAGGGCAAGGCCCGCATGGAGGGCAAGGAGTACGTCATGCAGGACGGCGATGTGGTGGAGTTCCGCTTCAATGTATAGGGCACGCGTTAGCGTGGATCGCGCGAACTAGTCAAGTTCGCAGGTCAGATGGGGTCGGCCCGATTCAGGGTCGACCCCGTTCGCGTACCCGTGGCTGGATATTGGCTGGACGATCTGACGTGTCGTCACCTGTCGTCATCTCTGGATATCCGTACCGGTGCTGGATTTCGGCTGGATAGCCCCGGGCAGCTTCGGGCGTACGGGGGGGATCAGGGAGCAAGCGTTCCGTCCCTGACGGCAGTGATGAAGGTGGTCCATCCGTCGACCGGGACGAGGAGTGCGGGGCCGTGCGGTTCCTTGGAGTCGCGTACGGGGACGGCTCGGGGAAATCCGTCAGCGATCTCGACGCACTCGCCGCCTTCGCCGTTGCTGTAGCTGGACTTGCGCCAGGTGGTCAGGGCGGAGGCGTCAGGAATCGTCGTCATCTTCGTATTCTTTCAAATAGCTCTGGATGACGTCGAGGGATTCACTTTCGAGCAGCGCCTTCGCGCGCGAGGTCGAAACGCTGGGTGAGGTCGATGATGCGTTGCGGTGAATCGGCCGGTTCGCCCGAGGCGAAGCTCTCGACGTAGGCGAGCGTAGCGCCGTTGTGGAGAGTGAGAAGACTCAAGGTCCCACCCAGGAAAGGGTGTTCACCTTGGGTGAACGGAAGTACCTGAACGGTGATCTTCGGGTCCTCGGCGGCGTCGAGAATGTGGCGAAGTTGCCCCGCCATGCAGGCGGCGCCTCCCACGGGTCGCTTGAGCGCCGCCTCATCCACGATGGCCCAGTACAAGGGCCGGTCTGCTTTCTCAAAGACCTTCTTGCGGCGCATCCGGGTAGCGACCCGTTCGTCGATCTTCTCTCTGGGCTCCCCGGGGAGTGAGGCACGGAACACGGCGAGCGCGTAGTTCTCGGTCTGCAGCAGCCCGGGGACGAGGCTACTGCTGAACACCTGGACGCGCGCTGCCCGGTTCTCGCTGTCGACAACCACTCGTGCGTAGTCGGGTATCGAGGGGTCGTGCGCCAGGCTCAGCAGCTCGACGAAGAGCCCGTCGGTGGTGAAGTAGGTATCCAGGTCCTCGGCGAGATTCTCGGACGGCAGCTGCTCGCCGCGCTCGATACGGCTGAGGTAGGTGTGCGGGTAGCCGACCTTGTCCGCCAGGCCCCGCAGGGAGAGATCCGCCTGTTCGCGGAGTCGGCGCAGCCGACGCCCCAGCAGTGCGCACGGGGTGGGCTCTCCGTCGTCTTCGTTGTTCAGCTCCACGTGGTGAACGTACCCACAACTCGCTGTCCACCAGCCCGGTTTGGTGACGGAGAAAGCCTGGGCCCGCTACGCCCCGTAGGCAACGCTGGTGGCGGCCGGTCCCACCGGGGCCACGCCCGGAGCGAACACACCGCGCTGTCAAGGACCTGGTCAGAGCGGGGTTCCGCTCTTCGCAGAGTCGAGGTGTGGTGGTCGCGTTCCCCATCGCGATCATCGGGAGGTTCTTGCCGTGGCATCGATTCTGTTCCTCGCTGTGTTGCTGATGCCGTTTGTGGTGTCGGCCGGCCCGATCGCGCTGACGGAGGCGCGTGTCTGCGTACGCCCCGGGCACGGACGGCACCGCCGCATCGCCCGGGGCCGCCACGCGGCACACGGGGGGCGGCGATGACATACACGCCCCACGCTCAGATCGGCACCACGGTGGTGCTGTTCCTCTGGAACGCCTGCACCCCCAACGCGGTCTCCCAGGCGCGCACCGTGCTGCGGCGCGTGCTGGCTCAACTCGGCTGCGAAGGCGCGGCCATCAGCGACGCGGTGCTCGCCGCATCCGAACTGGTCGCCAACGCGACCGAGCATGCGGTGGGCCCGTACGAGCTGAGGCTGCGCCGCACCGCCGCCGAGCTGCTCTGCGAAGTCCAGGACGGCGACCCGCAGATCCCGGAGATTCCCTCATTCCCGGCCGTGGCTCCCTTCGAGCCGGACCCAGAAGCGCGTGGCGGCGGGCTGGATACCTTGCTGGAGTTGCTTGCTGAGCGCGGTCGTGGGATGCGGATCGTCTATCAACTAACCCAGGGTGCCTGGGGATTCAGGTGTGATGCGGGCGGGGCGGCGGTGAAGGTGACCTGGATGGTTGTGCCTGGTGGGGTGTGACAGGAATGCCGATCTCGCACGGCGTCTGACACTCGTTGAGACGGCAGAAGCCGTTCCCTCTGGAGCATGGGGCATCACACCCGAATCCGCCCCCGCAGACTCTCCTCTGCACCCGGACCTGCACCTGAACCGCAGGTCAGCGCCCTGCAAGCCACCAGGGAAGCCGAGGGAAACACGCCGGAATGCCCGTTGGCGTTCCACCCCCCGTATCCGGGGCCGATCCCGGGGCCGTATCGGCGGCCGCTCTTGGATGCGACACCCCCGAGCCACCCATCACCGCAGACCATCGGGGCAGCGAGCCACCAGCGGGCGAGGGCGACTGTATATCGGTGCAGAGAAGCTTCCCGATCTACTGACCGGCCACCAGGCCCAGCCCGGCACCGCCGTGCACTCCCGGCTATCGCCGACTGCGCTGCTCCCCGCCCTTCCCTTTCCTTGCCTGTCCCGCCCGCGAGTGCTTCGTGTGGCGGCCTTCTGTGTGACGCCGGGAAGCGGCCGGCACCGCCGACCCGCGTGAGGAGTCCGCACCGGTCGCAGCGAGCGGAAACTGCGGTGAAGGCCGTACGGTGACGTTCGTTCTGCCGCCGAAGGACGGGACGGGACGGCTGGCGTCCGTGGCGTATGGCCCGATGGCCCACCCGGGGTCCTATCTGGGGTCCACCCACGGGCGTCGAATCCGGGGTCCCGCTTGGATGGGAGCACCCCCTGTAGCCCTGTCCTCGCAGGTCAAGTCCCAATCTGCCACCGCAGACCGGGCCAGCCTGCATATCGGTGCGTGTAGTTGTCCCGATCTGCATTCGCGTGCCGGGCCGCCCCGCAGCCCCATGACCGCAATTCCGCCGACCGCTCCCTATCCGTCCTTCGAAGCGGTGCTCTGCCCGCCTTCATGTCGGCCCCCGCTCGCGTCCGTACCGCCCACAGAGCTGCGGTGCCGCGGCGCGTACGACAGCCCCAGGAGCGCGGGCGCGGTCGGTCCAGTTCCCAGATCCGTTCGGTCCCGTGCGATGCGCGCACCATCCGAACCGACCCGCCGATCGCCCACGTCGGCGTCTGCCCGCACCCTGGTCGCATCCAGCCCCACCGGGGCGGGCGACGCGATGTGGGGCGCACCGTGGGCCCGCGTCGCCCCCGCACGGCACCCGCTCCCGGAACGGGCGCGGCCGACCCAGATCCGGTCGCCGCAGATCGGCGACCGACTGACCGAGCGCTCGCCGACGATCCCGTACCCCTCGTGGCAGATCGGGCGACAGCCAGCACCTTTGAGGTCGGCCACTAGCACGATCGGCCTGGATTTTCTCCATAAGGGGTGAAGGGACCTTCCCGGCCCGCCCCCTTGGAGACGCACCCGTTATGCCCAACTCCTTTTCCTCACCCAACCGGAGCACCCGCTCCACCCGCAGCGGCCGGAAACGGCCGACCGCACAGGCTCCCGAAGATCTGCCCGAGCAGAGGCCGGGTTCGGGCTTGAAGTCGCGGCCGAGACGATGCGTCCATGGTCGACGCCCGGGACGACAGCCGACCCACTGCCGAGCCACACCCGGCCCCCCGTACCCCCGAGCCACCACGCTGGCATTCCCTCCGTGGCCCGGGGGTACGGGCGGCCGACGCGGCACAGCCGGGAGCGGCTGCTGACCGTGGAAGAGGTCGCGGCGTGGCTCCGGGGCAGCGAGACCGCGGTCAGGAACAAGTACCGCGCCTGGGGCATCAAGCCGCAGAAGGTCGGACGCCTCCTACCTCGACGAGCACTACGGCTGACCCCGGGGCGCTCGCCCCTGCCCGAAGGAGAACCGGTGGCCACCGTCTACCAGCGCTGCTAGAACGACAAACGCAACGCCAACTACCCTTGCACCACGCCCCGCTGCGGTCACGCCTGGACCGTCCGGCTACCGCGAGCCCGGCGGGACCCGGGCCGAACGCCAGCCGACCTTCGAGAAGAAGACCCAGGCCGACGCCTTCGCCGCACGCCTCGAACGCGACAAGTACGAGGGCTACTTCCTCGGCTCACTGATGCTATGGACCTGCCATCAGGCGCTGGCGGGGTGGGTTCCTCTGCACACAGGGAGAGGCCGCGATCGTCCGCGCGTAGATCGTTGTCACACCAGGTAACGAATGGCACCGATCCCTCGGGGTGCTCGCCGTGAGCGTCCGTGGCCCGGCGAGACAGAGCTCGGCGTCCGTGTTTTGTGAACTGAGTAGGTAGCTACAGGCTCTGCAGCCACCAGACGGTCGCCGTCACCATGACAGCGCCTGCGGTGTACGCCGCCCCACGGACGGATGCGAACAGTGCGGTGCGGATCAAGCGCTCGAAGGTGGACTTCTCGGAAGTGGACTTCTTCGACATGCTTTCGAGACCCTCCTGGTCGTGCACCCCTGGCTGGGCGCCCCGCACCTAGAGTCACCCCTCCCTTGCGGGCCAGGATGTTTGAGGCTGCCTTTCGACAACTTAGGGCGCCCGAGCACACGTTTGGACGTCGTGCGAGTATTGCTGGACGTTTCTGGACGGTGCCGGACGGTCGGGGGTATGCGGTGGCCAGGGCCTTGCGAAAGCCGGGGCTTCCCCCGGGCGCTCACAGGGAACTTAACGACGCTCTCCACGAGCTGCACTTGCTGGCTGGGTGGCCGAGTTGTCCGGAGATGGCGCGACCGCCATTCCCCCGCTCCAAGAGCACCATCCATGCGGTCTTCCGCCAGTCGGATCTGCCCGCGCTGCCAGTCGTTCGTGACCTAGCGCATCTACTTGCCGGTCTGGCTGGTCAGGACCAGGAAGCAGAGGTGCGCCGGTTCAACGAGTTGTGGGTTTCTGCCGCCCGGGTGCATTACGTTGCGGGGGGCGGTGAAGAGCAGTCGCTGGAGACAGTTCCTGAGGTCAAACCACCTGGATCGCGGGAGCCTCACGGCGGGGATGGTTCATGGGTGCTTCCGCCTCGGAGGGGCAGGCTGCAGGGTGACTCTGATGCAGTGGCGGCTGCCTCGAAGCTCGACGATACAGCTTGGCTAGATATCATACAGTTGGCGCTATCTGCTGCCCTTTTGTCTCTTTTTCCTGTGAAGACCAAGGCTTATGAGTTCTTGGACAGCGCAAAGTTGCCCAAGGAGATCTATGTCGGAGGCGCTCCGGGGACGATTGACTACTGGGCTGGAATAGTGGAGTACGTTCGCAGCAAATCTTCCCTGGAGGGCCTAAAGGCCCTGATCAAATCAGCGGAGGTAGCCTGCGGTGGAAGTCCACGCGAGCTACGAATACTCTTCGGCGCACTTGGTGACGCGCCGAGCGGCTGAGGTCGGCACTCGTCTAATCGGGGAGAAGGTTCCCGGTAGGCCCACCGAGGTGGATCGCGGCGCCAAATCCGGTGGCGCCGCGAGGCGGTTACAGCTGCATCGTGTCTTGATCAGGGCCCGGCAGCCCTAGGTCCTCTAGGTACCTAATGCGAGCGTTGATCGCTGCCGAGAAGTGGCGCCAGTCCAGGCTTGTGACGAGCTCGATTGGCTTAGTCTCGTCCTTTGAGGACGTGATATAGCAGACGGAGTCGTAAAGTCCCTCGTCCATCAGGCGCTCGCAGAAGATGGCGAACCTATCCTGATAGGACTTCCCCAGCCAGATCCGCTCGACTGGAAAGGGCCCCTTCCGGACCGAAACCGGGCTGCGGGACTTGGGATGATCTTCCATGATGAAGAAATATCCGAGCCACGGCTTCTCGCCAGGGAAGGCATCAGCGAGTGCAGCACGGCGCAGGTCCACGGCGCTGCCTAGTGCTTCCTCGACCCGGTTGTTGTAGTTGTTTCCGAATGAAGGCCCGCCCAGGGCCTTGAGCTCGAAGGCAGCAACCAAGGTATTGCCGCGGGTTACCACGAGATCCCACTGCTTTTGGGGTCGATAGTACCCAGGGAGCTCCAGCCCCTGCTGCTTGTTTACTCGAATGTCCTCCGGTGCGTAGCCGGCGTCGAGGAAGAACTTGGCGAGCAGCGCAGCAATATGGTCGAAATGCTTACCTCCTCGCACTGAGCCAGCCGTTCCCGCTCCCACGGCGTCCTTGATGACGGATAGCTCACGCTGAGTGTTCTTGGCATCCCAGTACGCAGCTATGGCGCCCTCGAAGTCTTGGCGGGTGACCGTCAAGATCCGTTCCTTTCTAGTCAGGCAGTTCGGCGAGCCCATAGACACGTAGAGCTGCTTCAGTGGCAGCCTGCACATCGCGCTTGTCGAAGGCTTCTCTGAGTGCGACTTGGTCGCTCTCGCTGATCGCCTGCGGATCGGGCACGCGGATCTTGCGGAGGTACTGCGCCTGAAAGCGGATCGTTCCCCCTCGCATCTTGACCGCATACGCTTCCACGAAAGCCTCGGCAACCTTCGACAGCAACAGGCCGCCGAGAACGCGCATGTCCCAGGCTTCCGAGACGATGAAGTACAGGTTGTGGTGAGGGTACAGTCCGCCTTCGTCGAGGACCGGATGGATCGTCAGCTTCATGTCCGGCAACAGCAGCTTCGGCCGACCAATCAGGCGGTGATCGACCTTGTCGATCGTCTTGTACCAGCGATCAGGCTGCTTGGTCGCGATGTAGCGCTTCCGCAGCGCGGTTCCATGTTCCTCGAAGTATGAGGCGAGGCGGGGATACGCGGCAAGATCGACGAGGCGGCCCTCGGCTGTCCATGGGTTGACCAGATATGTGCCGTGCCAGTCGAGGGCACCGCTGGTCGTATCGCGAACCATGGCCATGGGAAGGAGTCGATCGCTCTCGACGAGCCCCTTGTCTCCCGTGAGGAAGACCTTGTCGGCACCGGTGGCAATGCCGATGCCGACCCGAGTGCCTGTCTTGTCATCTTCCAGCAGCCGGAAGCGTTCTGTGAGTTCCTCGAGTACCGCCAGCCTGGCGGGGGAGGCGGCTGGCCAGGAATCCTCATCCGGGAACCAGTTAGGCATGCGGGCTGCTTGGAATGCCGTTGTGGTGATCGACTCCGAGGATTCCTGTGCACACCAGGACACAAAGTCACGGGCCTGCGCGCTGCCGAACTCCCGGGTGGTGTCTGCTGCCACTGCGCGGCCCTGAGCCTGGTTGGAGATGATCGTGATGGCCGGATAGGCCGAAACTTGATCGTCGAAGGCGTCTACGTCATGCATGACAAGCGCCACGTCCATACTGAAGCGGCTGCGTACCATCTGCCGGAGTCGACGACCGTATTGGTTCCGCATCCAGCGGTCCGCACAGATGAAGCCGAGCCGCCCCCCTGGGGTGAGGCTCCGCAGCGCTACTTCGTAGAAGCCGATGTAGATGTCTGCTCGACCACCCATCGTGGTGCAGGCTTGCCGGTATGCAGTCATCCGGGCATCGGGAACGTCTTCGAGGCGGATGTATGGAGGGTTGCCGACTACGTAGTCAGCTCGATGGTCAGCGTCGGCTTGCAGTAGGTAGTCACCTTGCTCGACCCAAGCCGCAGCCACCTTCTGCGACTCCTCTGCCAGCCAACCCTCGGCAACCAACTGCGCCTCGACAGTCACGCGGCTCCGCAGCACGTTGCGGTCCAACAGGTCCAGGGCGCGAACTGCAGAGAGTGCGTCCGTAATGGGGCGATTGTGCGCGCGGCAGGACGAACTGACCCTCGAAGCGATCGCGACCAGGAATGCGCCAGCGCCACAGGCTGGCTCGACCAGCCTTACCTCGGTGAGGTCCTTGTCCGCGGTGTAGCCGAGGAGATCGAGGGCAAGGTCGACCACCCAGCGTCGCGTGAAGACCTCGCCGTGTTCCACGACCTCCACGGGGAGGTCGGGAAGGGTACGCAGGTCTGTGTCGATGAACAAGGGAGTAGCCACGTTCTGACCATACTAGGGAGGATTTTCGCCGCAGGTCCTGTCACGGCAGCTGTAGTCCGCGAGCCGGAAGGCCGATGACCGTTCAAGAACAGGGAGAGTAAAGCTCGCGAAGGCCCTGACAGAGGGCAACCCTCTCGGTACTCTCAGTGTTCAACTGAGGGTTGGGGGATGTATGGATGCTGAAGTTGCCCGTTTGGTGGACGGCGGAGCGACGGCCTTGGGTGGGCTACTGGCAACGGACGCGTACGAACGCGTTCTGCGTCCGCGGCTGGCAGGTCTACTCCGGCGCGGACGGTCAGGTGGGCAGTTGCCGGACATCGAGCACTTCGACCGGATGCGCAATGACCTCTCGGGTGCTGTGGCCCGTGGTGACGAGAGGACGCAGCGAGTTCTCGCCCGCGAGTTGAGGGGCTACGTGCGGAGCATGATCGATGCCGATCCAGTTGCAGTTGCGGACCTCCTCGCGTCAGTGCGTGAGGAGCCGGAAGGGGGGCCGGGAGACGGCGTGGCCACCGTCTCACTCTTCAACAACACGATCATTGGGCCCGTGCAAGGGTCGGGCGTACAGAACAACTCGTTTTAAAGGTAGGTGCGTTGATCGATCAGGGCGAGTCCAGCAGTGTGCACAACAGCACCATCCATGGTCCTGTCCAGGTGTCAGGGGAGCAGGTCAACAACTTCATTGGTGGTCAGATTCCGCAGCCCTCGGCGCATGATTTGCTTCGTAACCGAGAGCGCATTGCGCGGGCCACGTACTGGCAGATGAAGCAGGAGTTCCTTCTTCGGGTCTGGGCCTTCTTCTTTAGCGCCGGGGGCCTCGGGCTCTTTGGAATCGTCATAGCTCTTCGAGGCGGAGGCCTGCTCGTCGACCTGATTCGAGGCTATCTGCCGTGGCTTTTCGTCGCGGCGCTCGTCGGCTGGCTGGGAGACGCCTTGTTCTTCTGGGCCCGGCACCGGCTGGAGGCTCGGGAAGACCCTTTGCTCACTCGCGGCGGGCCGGTCTTTCTGCGGGATGTCCTACCCAGGGGCATGATCGTGTTCTTCGCGGGTCTCCTGTTCGTTCTGCTCCCTCGCATATCTCCATGAACCTTCGCTGTTGGCTGGGGGCTAGGAAGCCTCTGAACACTTCCTGGCCGACTCAGATTCCGGTGACAGCCTGCCCCGTGAGACGTTGAGCTACCTGCCAAAGCTGCCCTGAGCGCGAGGCCTTCACGATGACCTTGCCGCCGGGTCGGAGGATGGAGTCGAGGCAGGCCGCTGCGGTGTCGTTGTCGGCGACCAGAACGATGTCGGGGACGCCGGCCTCGCCCGCGTACAGGGCGGTTTGCTTGACGAGGTTGCCGCCGACTCCGATGAGCATGTCGATGCCGTACTGGCCTGCCATGCGTCCGACCTCGCGGTGGGCTTCGTCGCCCAGTCGCTGGGAGCCTTGCCGCAAAAGGCGGGGCAGTCGGCGGGAACAGCCAGCCCTCAACCCCGCCGTTTCCGGCGGCTGGCTCCTGGCTGGATCCGTACCGATGCTCCGGCGTTTCCGCAGGTCAAAAATCTGGTTCCGGTGTTCCGCTTCAACGTGTGAGCGGCTGACAGCGGGCCGCGTCGCTGATGCGGTCCGTACCGAAGTCGTGAGGGGCCACTCCCGTCGAGGGTGGCCCCTTGGTGTGTCTATCGAGTGATGCCGTCGGTAGCGAGGGTCGCTGAGGAGGCGATCTGTTGGGCAAAAGTCGCAACGGCCGCCTTGTCCAGGTGCCCGAGGACTTCGACGAGCTGTTCCTCCCAGTCGGGGCGGAAGTCGTACGTGAGCAGGTGACCTTCTCGGTGAGTAGCTGGTCTGAAGGCGAGCAGGGCGTCCACGTCGGGGGCCGGGAACACCGCAGGGAGCCGGAAGACCTCCCGCTCCTCGGCGTCCAGGGGGAATCGGCTCTGGCCGAGCAGCAAGGCCGGGTCCACCAAGCGGCCAGCCTCCTCGCACCAGAGGGTCACGTGGCCCTGGACCTCCCCGGTCCGCGTGACGGTCGGCGGGACCTGCCAGCCCGGCAGTTCGAGCGGTACGCCATCGCGGGTCACCCCCAGCGTCGTCGGGATCATGCGGCTCGTCAGGCCCATGGAACGCAGTGCCGCGGTGACCGCCAGGGCGAGGAAGGCGGGTGAAGGCGCCTCCTGCTCACCGAGGTGGTAGGCGGTGGCTCCGAGCAGGGCGTACAACGAGCGCGCGTCCGGTGGTACGGCTCGTGCCCAGGTGACGGCGGTCTGCCAGGGGAACACTGAAATCGGGTACATTCCCCCGCCGTTCGACGGCGCCGACGGAGTGCGAGGGGGCCCGTCCGCTCCTTCCCGTTCGGCTAGGTCGTCCTCGTCGTCCTGTCCATCCCTCGCGAGGAACGCGCGGGCGGTGACCGCGAGCGGAGCGTGGGCCTGTCCCGCCGCCTCGAACATCTCCAGGCTCTCGCGCATGAGGGCTCGGCACAGGTCGAGGTCCCCGTCCGGATACCCCAGCCTATGCCGGGTCAAGGCCAGGACCGCGTGCCGCTGCCTGACGTGGGCCAGGACATCCGGCCCCGCTTCGGTGTGTGCTCTCAGCAGAGCCTCGGCTCGGTCGAGCAGCGACTCCGCGGCGTTCAGGATCCAGACGTCCGTGGGCATCCCCTTCTCCTGCCTGTGGAGGCTGCCGACCATGAGGCCGTGGGCCGCGTCCACCATCTGGTCCGCATGGTGGCGCATGATTGTCACGGCTGCCTGCGCGTCGGGCTCCGGGATGCTCGCGGTGACGGCGAGCGCCTCTTCCAGCAGGCCCGTGGAGGCCTTCACGATGGCGTCCAGGAAAAGCAGCTCCGCGTGTGGTTCCTCCTCGGCGCCCACGAGGCTCTTGGCCATGTCGATCGCCGCGGCCGCGTCGTCCCAGTTCTTGATCCATATGAGCATCTGCGCCTGTTCCAGCCGAATCCCCAGGGCGATCGACGGAGCCACATCCTCACGCTGCAGTACTGCCTCGACCCTCATGGCGGCACGGGCGATGTCGGCGAAGCGGTCCGTTGCCACAGCTGTTCTCATGTCAGCGACGTGCGCCAGCAGCAGGTGCTCCACACCCTCGGCATCCAGCGCGTCCATTCCTTCCAGCAGGGTCCAGGCCGTCCGTGCCGCCTCCGCGGCCTCGTCGAACCTCAGCTGATTCTGCAAACACTGGGCGAGCGTGGTCGTCGTCGCCGCCTGCCGGTACACAGGGTCGTCCATGGATTCCCCATCGGCGTGCTCCACGACCGCCAACGCCTCGCGCAACAGGGTCTCGCTGCGCGCCAGGTCACCGTGGATGTTCGAGATGGCTCCCGCGACATTGGCGAGCAACGCGACGGTGTTGCCGTCCGCGTGGCCGCTCTCGCGCACATGGTGCGCGACGTGCACCGCATGCTCGATCAGTGTCGCCGCCTCGGCCCACTGGCTCCGCTTCTGGCAATCGACCAGCTGTTCCACCAGCTCGTGCTGGAAGCGCCCGTGCATCATGTCGGCCGCCTCACTGTCCATCAGCGCCCGGACGACCTCCTGGACGATGCGGTGGATCGCCAGCATGCCGTTTTGAGGAGCGACCAGGGAGAACCGGCGCAGCTCCGCCACGGCGCCGTAGACGGCGGAGCCGGTCGGAAGGTCCAGGGCCGCAAGATGGAGCGGGATGAAGTCCGGTGCCAGCAGGGCGCAGCGAGCGAGCAGCTCGGCGGCGAGCTGCTGCTCCGAGGCCTCGGGCGAGTGCAGTGCCTGTGCGATCACCCTGCCCACGCTGAGGGTCACCGCCGCCGTCAGCGTGACGCCCTCCGCGTAGTCCAGCGGCACGAAGCCCGGGTTGTCGAGCAACCGGGCCCTGCAGCCGGCGAGTTCCGTCAGATAGACGTCGACCGGACACTGGGTCGCCGCAATGTATCCGGTGGCCTGGGCGATGCCGAGCGGGATCCGCTCCACCGCGTCGACCAGGGCAGACACCTCGGTCTCGGCGACACAGGGCAGTCGCTCGGCCGCCCAGTCGATGGCCTCCTCCGACGTCATTCGGTCCACGACCAGCCCGCCGTCCGCTGCCGCCCAGGCCGAGTCGCGGGTGGTGACCAGCACGTGGGCGTCATCACAGGTGGGGAGTAGACCCTGCAACTGCTCCCGGTCCACAACGTTGTCGTAGACGAGCAGGAGCCTGGTGCCCAAGGGCGCGAGTCGGCGGCCGACCTGGTCGATGATCTCTGCCTCGGTAGCCGGCTCGGCCGCCTCCTGATGTTCCTCGGTGACCAACCGCCGGTATGCGGCGATCACGTTCTCCCGTGTGTCGGACGGGATCCACCAGGCGAACTCGTACGCTCCCCGGTTCCGGTGGGCGTACAGCCTGGCGATGCTCGACTTGCCGATGCCGCCGAGTCCGGACACCACCACGCAGGCCGTCCCCGCGTCGGGCTCACCGCCGAACCGCTCCCGCAACGCGTCCAGTTCCTTCTCCCGGCCCCGCAGACCCGTGGCCGAGGGGACGTCACGAAACAGGGCGCGCCTCGGCCCCAGCGGGACGCTCGTTCCGGTCCCGGATGCGGTGAGGTGCCCGACCAGCAGCCCCGGAAGCTCGTCCAGCCGTACCGTACGACGATCGAGCCGGCGCTCGCCGGACCACTGGAACATCTTCACGAACAACGCGTGGACGGTGCCGTCGATCTCGGCCGCGGCCATGGCTGTGGGGGAGAGTCGCAACAGCTCCATCCGTGCTTCATTCAGGATCTGCTCCCACGGCCCCGTGCGGGTGTTGATCTCCAGCCGACGCATCAGCGCATGGTCCTCGGCCGTCAGCGCGATCGAGGGCCGTAGGCTCTCGCACGCGATCAGCCACTGCTCGGGGTCCGTCACGGCGCGGGCCCGCTCCGCCGCATCGCGCACGGCCTGCCCCGATGCGTGCACCGGTCCATCCGAAAGGAACCGCAGTACCGCCGTACCGTCGGGGTCGGCCTCTCCCCACCGGCGGGCCAGCCGCACCAACTCCGGCCCCGACCACGAGCGGGGCTCGACGCGGGTCTTCGCCTGGGCGAGCAGAAGCGGTCGCCCCTGCCCATCACGCACCTCGAAGTCGATAGCCTCGTCGGCGCCCTCCACGCGGAAGACTTCGGCTTCCGGGTACTCCTCCGTCGTGCGGATGAGCTGCAGAATGGCACACGCTGTCTGGAACCCCATGCCCCGTGCCGTATCGACTCCACCCATGTGGTGCATCCTCCCTTGGCCTCGGTTTGTCCCCGTTAGCATGCAGGGCGCCACTGACAGACCGGTGTCGCAACCATTCATAACTGCCGTGTAGGCGCCCTCTGAAACATGCCAGAAAGGGCGTTGTGACCGCCTGCATTGCGCACCCCCTTTGAGGGCCAGAAGGGCGGACTCACGAGCAGCGCCTTTGGCGTGCTGCACTCCAGATCGGCGGAGAACCCGCCAGTCCCCAGACATTCAGCGAACAGCCATCTCACGTGTGACGGAGCACGGTTGGGCGGCCTGTGCCTTGCGGGCCCTAGGTGGGTTATCGATGTGGCGCACCCCGGCCTGCTGAGGGTCCGGGTCGGTGCGGGAGAGTGGGTCACGGTGACGCCAGGGCGGAAAGGAAGGACCGGAGTGGTCGAGGCCGTACCAGGGGCAGGCAGGGGTCCCGTCGGTCTCCAGACCGTACGGGCTGCGCACGGCAGGGCGCGGGATGCGTCGCCGGCTCAGCGCCGGGGGCAGGTTCGGGCGGCTCGGTGGAAGTGGCTTCGAAGTGGTCTGCGGCTGCTTCCAGCTGGTCGTGCTGCCGCAGCAAGCGGGCAATGAAGCCCACCCCGGGGACACGGGAGAGCGGACCTCTTCGACGGCCCGTCGGCCGAACACGGTCACGTCCTGCGAACTACCGAGGAGCGCTAGGACGTCGAGGAATGCGGAGGTGCACTCCGCCTCGTCCAGCTCGACCGTCGGCAGGCTGCTCAAGACCAGGCAGCGGGCCAGGTCGTCCCGACCGATGCTTCACAAAGACACGACAGGAGCAGGACTGGCGCGGTGACGGGGCCAATCGCGACCTCCTCGAAGGATCACGGTCCAACATCGTGCCACCCATTTCGTCGAACTCGACGTTGCGTAGCTCGTCCAGTGGCCAGCCGACAACCTCCGGATTCTCCAGAACGACCTGGAGCACGGGCCGCTCCGCGAGGCGGCGACGAAAGACCTGTTGTACCCCATCAACTGAATGCCATGGCTGATGACTTGCTGTGTACGTGCCTTAGAGGTCATCTCATTTGGCGAACCTGCGGTAGCAGATGAGTGTGCAGGCGATGCTGGTGAAGGCAAGGAAGTGGTCGGCTTTCCGTTCGTAGCGGCGGTGCAGTCGGCGGCAGCCTGCGAGCCAGGCCATCGTGCGTTCGACGGTCCAGCGGTGGCGTCCCAGTCGTTGTGAGGACTCGACTCCCTTCCGGGCGATGCGGTGGGTGATACCCCGGCCGCGTAACCATCGCCGCAGGTAGGCGTAGTCGTAGCCCTTGTCGGCGTGGAGCTTGCCGGGCTTGCGCCGTCGCCGTCCGCGGCGCGAGCGGATCGGCGGGATGCCCTTCACGAGCGGGATCAGGGCCTGGCTGTCGTGCAGGTTGGCCCCGGAAATGCCGACGGATATGGGCAGGCCCGACCGTTCCGTGATCAGGTGGATCTTCGAGCCGTACTTGCCCCGGTCGACAGGATTCGGACCTGTCAGGTCCCCCTTTTCAGGGCCCGCATGTTCACCGAGTCGATCGCGCACCGCGACCAGTCCAGCTCGCCGCGGGCACCGAGTTCGTCGAGGACCAGACGGTGGAGCTTGGCCCACACCCTGGCCTTCGACCACTCCGAGAACCGCCGATGGGCGGTCGCACCGGACGGGCCGAACGACGCGGAAGGCAGCTGCTGCCAGGTGCAACCTGACGTAGCCACGAACACGATCGCGGCCAGCACTTCCCGGTCGCCGTGCCGACGTCGGCCGCCACCCTGCGGTCGCGACGGCGCCTCCGGCACTACCCGCTGGAACAACTCCCACAACTCGTCCGGCACCAGCCGCTCAACGATCCCCACCATGACCCACAGAATACCGGCAATGCCAAATGAGATGACTTCTTAGGGGCACGGCAACGCAAGGAGGCACGAGATCGTCCCGCGTCTCCCAGGGGGCAAGCGTGGCCCCGTAGATCGTCGGAGTTGCCGGTGAGGCTGGCACCGCCGTCGTTTCAGCGATAGCTACGGACGGATGGCAGCGCACGAGGGAGATCAACACTTCGTTCAGACCCACTGTCAATTTGGCTCCGCGACATCTCGCAAGCTCGTCGCGGACGTCGAGTGTGGTCCTGGCGGCTCGCTGCCGCTGCTGAGTGCTGCGCGGTCGGTCCGTAGCGGCCAGGGGTGCGGCGGGACCCGGAGCGGGTCGCACCGGGAATTCCGGGGCGTGAAAGGCCGTGTTTTCCTGGTGGTCCCGGTACGGCCACCGGGGCTGCCATTCCGGGGGCGCTCATGTGAGCCTTTTGCATAGACCGTCGATATCCGCATAACGGCACCGTCCCAGACCTGGCCGAACCCCCGCGAGAAACCCGAGTGCGTCCATGTCGGCGTCTTCGTCGACCCCGCGGGGGCCTTCCTTCGGTGTACCGGAACCAGCTTCGTCGCAGGTGGCTTCCTTCCCGGGGCCGATGTCCCCGAGTTCGGGAGGATCTTCACATGAGAGCTTGGGGCACCCCCCTGACCTGCGGAAACGACGCGCCGTGGAGGCGATCGGCACCCGGGTTGCGGAACTGAGAACTATGGACCCACACGTTTGATCGAGTAAGATCCGGATTGGCACTCGGCAAACCGTCCCGCGAGGGGCTTTTGATTGGTGCCCAGCTCGGCGATTCCTCTTGTCGGCTCCCCAGGACTGCCCCGTCGACCAACGGGGCGGGTACTTGGGGGTCCAATTGCATGCTGTGAGGCATGCCGGGCGCTGTATATATATTCTTGGGGGAGGATTCATACATGCTGGTTCCGAACGGCCTTTTTCTGCTCGACAGAAAAGACATCCATCAGCTGCGGGAATTTCTAACCAACCAGCGCAAGATCTCCGGATGGACCCAGGAGGAGCTCTCCGAGCGCTCCGGCGTCAGCGTCCGCACGATCCGCAATCTGGAGACGGGCTCCAACACCAACCCGCGCCGCACCTCGGTGGACCTGCTGCTCTCCGCCTTCGGTGCGACCATCGCCGAGACGGCGACACCCTGGGGAAGCGAAGGCTGGCCGGTACTGCCCGAGCAGCGTGCCGAGCCGCACTTCTCGCAGGCTCCGGAACTGCCGCCCTGGCACGGTCCCTGGCCGCTGAACGATCCGCTGGTGGGCCGGCAGACGGACCTGCGGCACGTCATGGCCGCCGTACAGCGCAGTCCGATCGTGGTACTCACCGGAGCCGGCGGTGTGGGCAAGTCCCGGCTGGCACATGCGGCGGCGGTTCGACTGCGCCCGCTCTTCCGGAACGGGGTGGCTGTCGCCGATCTGCACAGCTGCCCGCCCGAACACCTTGATTCCTCGCTCGCGGGCAGCGAACTGACGCGTGTCGTACGCGAGTTGGACGGCGAGTGCGGTTTCCTGCGCGGGGGCTCCCGGACCGGGCACCGGCTGCTGGTGCTGGACAACGCGGAGCACGTCCTTCAGCATGCGGCACGGATCGCGAGGAACCTGCTCAGCGAGCATCCCGGACTTCATCTGATCATCACCTCCCGTCGCACGCCGTCCATCGGCGCCACGGAGACCTGGGCCGTCGAGCCACTGCGGGTGGAGGGGCCGGACGGCGGCGAGGCGACCGTACCGAGCGCGGTGGAACACTTCCTGCGCCGGGTGCAGGCCGGCCTGCCGACCCTCGACCTGGGCAACCAACTGCCCCTGGTCACCCGGCTGTGCAGACTCCTCGACGGGATACCGCTGGCCCTGGAGGTGGCGGCCCAACGGCTCAGATCGCTTCCGCTCACTTCGCTCCTGCAGGGCGGCAACCTCTTCCCCCTCCTGGACCAGGTCGACGCGGGCCGCCTGTCCCGGCACCGCACCCTCTCGGACAGCGTGCGGTGGAGTTACGAACTGCTCCCCGCGCCGCACCAGGACCTGCTGCACGAACTCGCCACGGTGCAGAGCCCGTTCTCCCTGGAGGACGTGCTCAGGGTCCAGCAGGGACATCTGGACGCGACTCAGGTCGCTCACCTCCTCGCGGACCTCGCGGATGCCTCGCTGGTCCACATCGAACGGCAACTGCACTACAAGTACCGGGTCCACGCGCTCGTACGGCACTGGCTGCTCACCCACGCGCGGCGGCCGGGCCCGGCGAAAACCGGTGCGTCGCTCGGCCAGGGCTGCTAGGAGCCCTGGCCGATCCCGGGCGGTCCCCGGGCCGGGTGGGGTGGGAGAGCTCCGGCACCCCACCCGGAGTGCCGCTCAGGCCCCGGACCGCCCGGCTGCCTCCTTGACCGTGCGCAGCGAGAAGTAGTCCGCCGCGTCGAGACTCGACATGATCTGCTCCTCCAGCCACGGCAGCGAGGCCTCGTCCAGTACGGCGTCGGGCTGCAGCCGCTGCAGCAGCCGTTGGAGCACCAGCACCAGCCAGCCGCTGCCGCCCTCCGCCGCACGCTCCTGCCCGAAGCTGTGCAGCCAGGTGTAGAGGCAGGAGGCGGCGGCGTGGTGCACGCAGTGCTCGGCCGCCCGGTCCTGGCCCTCCGTCGTCCCCGCGTCGAGCGATGCGGCGGCGATCTGTGCGTAGAACACCGCCCGGCGCGCGGAGAGTTCGCCGACGACCTTGGCGAGCGCCGCACCCTCGGGCGCCGCGAGCTCGTGCTCCGCGATCCGCAGGGTCTCCTCGACGGCCGGGTTCCAACCGCGGGTGATCTCGTCCTCGGCGGCGCTGGTCAGCCGCATCTCCCGTCCCGAGGGGTGCCACACGGGCGCTTCCTCGGACCAGTCGAAGAGCTGCCGCAGCACGTCGTCGCCGCGCGGCGAAGGCCGGTCGGCGACCCGGGCCACGGCCGGGAGCTGGGAAGCGATGCTGTGCAGGTTGACGTGGGTGGTGCCCTCGAAGATGCTCGCGATCGCATGGTCGCGCTGGAGCTTCTGGAAGACGCCCGAGGCCACGCCCTCGCGCAGGTAGCTGCGGGCGCCCAGGACCCTGGCGCACTCCTGGACGACCTCCTCGCCGAGCGTCGGGACGAGGTACTTGACCACCGAGGACCACAGGCTGAGCCGGGACGGCGCGACGGACAGCGAGCGGGCCACCGGGAGCGCCGTGCACTCGGCGATCAGCAGGTCGAGGTAGGAGTTCACCAGGTGCCGCCGGATCACCGGCAGTTGGTAGATCTCCTGCCCGTACAGGACCCGCTCCCGCGCATGGCGCAGTGCGATCCGCAGGACGGAGTCCATGGTGCCGAGCGACAGTCCGCCGATCGCCGTGCGGGTGATCTGCAGGACCTGGAGGATCCCGACCAGGCCCGCGCCCGGGCGGCCGAGCAGCGACCCGGCGGGCACCCGGGTGTCCTGGAAGGTGATGCCGCTGAGGTCGTGTCCGCGCAGGCCCACGGTCTTCACGAAGGGGTGGTTGTCCCAACTGCCCTCGTCCAGCTGCTCCTTGTCGAGCAGCAGCAGCGAGGAACCCGCGCCGTCGACGGCGGCGTAGACGGTGACGAAGCGGCCCCGGGTGGCGTTGCCGACGGGCCACTTCTCGCCGGTCAGCAGATATCCGTCGCCGTGGGGCACCGCCGCGGTCTCGTTGGTGCCCAGGTCGCTGCCGTGGTCCGGTTCGGACACCGCGAAGCACGCGAGGTCGCCGTCGAGGATGCCCCGTGCGACCTTCGCGCGCTGCTCCTCGTCGCCCCACAGCCACACCGGGTTGACGCCGAGGATCGCCGAGCCGAACATCACCGCGACGGTCAGGTTGCGGCGCGAGAGGGTCCGGGTCAGCAGGAAGAGCTGCTCCAGGTTCCGCAGCCGGCCACCGAACTCCTCGGGCACCAGGTACTCGGCGAATCCCCAGGACTTGATGAGGTCCACCGCGCCGGGCGGCAGTTCGCCGTTCTCCTCGTACGCGACCATCTCGGCGTAGCTGAACGGGCCGGTGTCCGCGGTCGGGTCGCCGAGCGCCCGGTCCAGATCGGCGGCCAGTGCGTAGGCCGGGCGGTCGAAGGCGCGGTCCGTCATGCGGCGGGTTCCTCGAAGCCGTAGCGGGCGAACATGCCGGCGACGTCGTCGTCGTCGGGCAGGGCCGCCCTGCCTTCGGCCACCTCGGTGCTGACCAGTTCGATCACGTCGCTGACGCGCTCCAGCCGCATGGCCTCCTCGGGGTTGAGCGACCGCAGGCCGTACAACTCCTCAAGGTTGTAGCCGAGTTCCGCGAGGACGAGCGAGTGGAAGCCGAGGTCACCGACGAGGCGGTGGTCCGCCTCGATCACGTCGAGATTGCGCGGTGCGATCAGCCGCACCAGTCCGCTCACCACGGGAGCGACGGCTTCGTTGCCGATGGCGGCAGGGGTCTGAGTCATGGCGCCGACGCTAGGGCGGGGCGCGCCCGGCACCCAGGCAAAGCGCCCGGCAAAAGCACGGCAACTCCAGGTGCCGCGTGGGGGTGACGTACGCGTGAGCGGCCGGATCCGGCCATCGGGCGGGCTCGGAAGCGGCAGCCGCGACGCCCGGACGCCGCCTTTTCGGCCTCCTCCGAATTGCCGGTGCTATGCCCCCCCGTATTGCCGGTGCTCTGCCTGGTCGAGCGGTGAGGCATCCCCGAACATCCATCACGGGGTTCACGCCAAGTGGCGTGACCGGTCGGGCAGTCGACGGACGGGGAGTACGTGGCAACGAGCGCGGTCGCCGGCCCGGACGCCGGCGGATGCCTCGCTGCGGACCGCAGCTCTGTGGCCCACCGGCCCACACCCTTCGAGAGGAACGTCCATGCCCATTGAGCCTCCCGCCGCACCCGCCACGACGCCCGCCGTCTCCGAGGACGAGATCGCCCGGTTCGTCGTCGACCACTTCCTCGACGACGACGTGACGGACCTCGATCCGGAGCAGGACCTGCTCGCCGAGGGGTGGATGGACAGCCTCGGTGTGCTGCACGTGGTGGCCTGGCTGGAGAACCGGTACGGCGTGACCGTCCCCACCGGGGCGCTGTCCCTGCGCAACTTCCGCTCGGTGCGCGCGATCCGCGAGACGGCGGAGCGTGGCGCTCAGGAGAAGCGATGAGTGTGCCGGCCGACGTCGCGGACGGGGTCGAGGTCCCGAGCCGGTCCGCCATGGCGGCCGCGGGCCTCGCGATCGCGGAGGAAATCACACGGCACGGGTTCAGGGCCGGTGACCGGGTGGTGCTCAAGGCGGAGAACTCCGCCGCGTACGCGTACACGATGCTGGCCCTCGCGCACCTCGACGCGTCCCTGGTCGTCCTGGACCACCGCCAGACCGGCGACGACACCCGGGCGGTCATCGAGCAGTGCAGGGTCCGCTGGGGGATCGGTGACGTACCGGAAGGCCTGCTGTTCCCCGGGCCAGGAGCGCCCCGCTTCCTGGCCCTGGACGCACTCGTCGCGGCCTCCGGCGCTCCGGCGGACGCGGGCGGCACGGCGGACCCGGTGGGCGCTGCGGGCCCGGCCGGCGCCGTGCTGGACTTCTCCCGGTGGCGGCGTCGCACCGACGCCCTGGTGGCCTGGTCCACCGGCTCGACGGGCAGGGCCAAGGGGATCGTCAAGTCGGGCGACGGGTTCCTCACCAACCTGGAGCGGACCGTGGCCCACCTGGGCTACCGCGACACCGACACCTTCCTTCCGCTGCTGCCCTTCTCCCACCAGTACGGGCTCTCGCTGATCTTCCTCGCCCACCTCTCCGGCGCCTCCCTGCTGGTCTCGCCGTTCCACCGCGTCGACCTGGCGATCCGGGCGGGTGCGGCGCACGGCGCCACCATCGTCGACGCCACCCCGTCGACGTACCGGAGTCTGCTCAATCTGGCCCGGCGGAACCCGGCTCTGCTCGAAGGGCTGGAGGGCGTACGGCTCTGGTGCACCGGGGGTGCCCCGCTGGACCAGGGGCTGACGGAACGGTTCCGGTCCGTGGTGGGCGTCCCGCTGCTGGACGGCTACGGGAGTACCGAGCTGGGCAACGTCTCCTTCGCCACCCCTGCCCGGCCGAAGGGCTGCGGCAGGATCCTGGACGGGATCGAGGTCCGGTTGGCTCCCGGGCGGGGCGACGGCGCGGCGCCCGCCGCCCCGGCGCCCGCCGCCCCGGGCGCGGACACCAACTCCCGTGG